>NZ_JBTNDD010000005.1:0-267307 GCF_054511195.1 Arthrobacter sp. Sr33
AACTCTCCGTAAATGCATTACAGACACGCACCCACCACCAGGAAAAACCAGTAAACAGGCACGCGCAAAATTCGAAACCAGCCAAAAACAACCACACAACACCACGGGGTGGCATCATGCAGCCAAATTCAACCAATCAATAAAACAATCGGTATCAACAAACATGGCACACTATTGAGTTCTCAAACAACAGGCGCAATTCGTATTATCTGTAAATAATCTTTCTATTTACATTTCCTCGCTGCGACTTATCTAAAGTTATTCCATCCGCATTCTCTTTGTCAAATCCGCGTTATTTCCGGATTTCGGCAAAAACAACCGAATGAGCCGACGAAAAGTTGAGGTAATTCTGGCTTCTGTGCAAAGCACATGCCGGAGCTACCTGTAAATTTTCGAAGGGGGTGGTTGCCACTCAGTGGCGGCAACTCATGAAACATTACACGTGGATCTGGGTGCACGCAAATCGTCCTGCTGCGCGCCTGAACCAGGTGGTTTAGGCGGGTGCGACGTCCACAGTGGCGAGCGTCCGTTTGCCCCGGCGAAGGACCAGGTACCGCCCATGCAGGAGCGACTCGGGGCCCACAACAGTGTCAGGATCCTGGACTTTGGTGTTGTTCACGTAGGCACCCCCTTCCGAGACGGTGCGTCGTGCGGCTGAGTTACTTGCCGACAGCCCGCTAGCCACCAACAGATCAATAATCCCCAGACCAGCAGTCGACACGGTGGCAGTGGGTAACTCGGCAATTGCCGACGACAGGGTGGTCTCGTCGAGTTCCGACAGTTCACCTTGACCGAAAAGCGCTGCGGACGCGGCAATGACCTTCTCTGTTGCGTCCACGCCATGCACCAACGAGTTCACCTCGAAGGCAAGCGCGCGTTGCGCCTCCCGCAAGTGCGGCCGTTCGTCGGCAGCGCGGCCCAACGCTTCGATTTCCTCACGGGATTTGAACGTGAACACCTTCAGCCTTCCCACCACATCAGCGTCGGCGGTGTTGAGCCAGAACTGGTAAAAGGCGTACGGGCTGGTCAGCTGGGCATCGATCCAGATGGCGTTGCCCTCGCTCTTGCCGAACTTGGTGCCATCCGAGTTGGTAATCAGCGGCGTCCCGATAGCGTGGACGCTCTTCCCCTCGGCACGCCTGATCAGGTCCGTGCCGCTGGTCAGGTTGCCCCACTGGTCTGAGCCGCCCGTCTGCAGGGTGCAACCGTAGCTGCGGTAGAGCTCCAGGAAATCCAGGCCCTGCAGAATCTGGTAGCTGAACTCGGTGTAGCTGATCCCGGCGTCGGAATTCAGCCGCGCACTGACGGCGTCCTTGGCGAGCATGGTGCCCACCCGGTAGTGCTTCCCGATTTCACGCAGGAAATCAATAGCACTCAGGGGTGCCGTCCAGTCGAGGTTGTTGACCATCCGGGCAGGATTGGACCCGGTGAAATCGAGGTATTTCTCGACCTGTCCCCGCAGCTTCTCGACCCACTCCGCCACCGTTTCAGGAGTGTTGAGTGTCCGTTCGGAGGTGGGTCGCGGGTCACCGATCAAACCGGTGGACCCCCCAACCAGGCCGAGCGCACGATGGCCGGCGAGCTGCAGCCGGCGCATGGTGAGGAGCTGCACCAGGTGTCCGAGGTGCAGGCTCGGTGCAGTCGGGTCGAAACCACAGTAGAAAGTCACCGGGTCCCCCGCAAGGGCTTTTTCGAGCGCTTCCTCGTCGGTGGACACATGAATCAGTCCACGCCACTTCAGTTCCTGCCACACATTGGCGAAAGCTGGGTCGTTGCGCTGGGCGTTCAGGAGTTCGGCGAGGCCGTGGTCTGTGGTTTCTATTTGCTGGGACACAGACTCTAAATTATCAGTCCTCGATGCCCGCCGGTATTTCGCCCGTGGCAATCAGGCGCAGTCGCTGGGTAGGTCGCGTCATCGACACGTACAGGTCGCCGACACGGATGGACCGTGGGTCGAGCATTTCTGCTGGTTCCAGCACCACGACGCCGTCGAACTCCAGCCCCTTCGCCTCCCGGGGACTCGTGACCACAATGTCCTGACCCATGCTGCCCGCACCGAAGCCGATCCGCTGACCGTAGACTCCGGTCAGAGCGGACCGCACCTCCGCCAGGAGTCGTTCGGGGGCAATGATGGCAAGCAACCCGCCCTCCACCGCACTGAGTTCTTCGGGAAGAGCCTGCAGGAGCGCCGGAATCAGTTCAGGAACCCGGTCCACGATCGGGGCCCACCGGCCTTCTCGGACAGCCTTGGGTGCCGAGACCACCAGGCCCGCGGCATTGGCCATCCGGGCCGCCGCCTCGGCAATCTGCGCCGGTGTGCGGTAGTTGACGGTGAGCTCCTCGAGCTGCCACCGCTCCCCCACGAACGGTTCAAGCGCCTGCTGCCATGAATTGGAGCCCGCGGCCGAACTGGTCTGGGCAATATCACCCACAATGGTGAACGATTTCAGGGGGCAGCGGCGCATCAGCACCCGCCACTGCATGGGGGATAGTTCCTGGGCCTCGTCGACCACAATGTGGCCAAACGCCCATGTCCGGTCGACTGAGGCGCGTTCAGCTGCGCTCAGCCGGGCTTCGGTGACTGCATTGTGGTCCGCAAGGTCTTCAGCGCTGAGCACACCATCGACCCCTGAATCCGCCAGCGACTCGTTGACATTCTCGAGGGTTCGTTCGGCGTTTGCCAGGTCGCGGCGACGCTCCTGGTCCCGGGCCGCTGTGTCCCGACCCGCTGAGGGATCGAGGTCGCCGAGCAGTTCGGCTGCCTCGTCCAGCAACGCCACGTCGGCTTCGGTCCACGGTGCACCTGCTGGTCGGGTGAGGTGGCCCACCTCCGCGTCGCTGAAGCCAGGGGCTGCAGCGGCAAGGATGCCGGGCTTGGTCAATAGTTCAGCGACGAATTTCTCTGGGGTCAGCGGCATCCAGGCCAGGTTCAACGCGATCCGGACGTCGCGCGAACTGCGCACGTCTTCTGCCAGGTAGGACCGGTCAGCGGTATTGCCGGCGCCCGACGATTCCTCAAGCTGCTCGGTGAGTTGTTCGGTCAGCTCGCGCAGGAGGATCTTGACGAACGTCACCCGGGCTTCGTTATGGGGTTTCCCGGTGGCCCGGGCGCGGTCGCGTGCCTTGCGCACCTGCCGGGGGGAAAGGGTCAGGATGGTTCCCTCGACATTGAGACGCTTGTCCTGGTCGGGGACCCGTTGGCGGTTCGCCAGGGCTCGCTTCAGCACCTCGACCATCTCCAGGCGGCCCTTGATCTCTGCTGCTTCCTCGGTGGGCTCCTGTATGGCAGTGATGCCGGGCATCAGGCTGCCGATGCTCGCCATCACCACGCCGGTTTCACCCAGCGACGGGAGCACCCGCTCAATGTATTTCATAAACGCGTTGGTGGGTCCCACCAGGAGGACGCCAGCCGACTTCAGCCGTTCACGGTGCGTGTAGAGCAGGTAGGCGGCGCGGTGGAGCGCAACAGCTGTCTTGCCGGTTCCCGGGCCACCCTGTACGACGACGACGCCCTGCAGCGGCGCCCGAATCACCCGGTCCTGTTCGGCCTGGATGGTTCCGACGATGTCGGACATTTGTCCGGTGCGCTTGGAATTGAGGGCGGCGAGCAGCGCACCCTCACCCTGAAGTGATTCATCTTCGGTCAGGAGGGCTGCATCCAGCACATCATCTTCAATGGCAAGGACGTTCCGTCGGGACAGAATCAGGTGACGACGACGACGAACGCCCATCCGCTCGAAAGCGGTCGCCTGGTAGAAGGTACCGGCTTCGGGTGCACGCCAGTCGACCATCAGCTGTTGCAGGTCCTCGGTGGACAACCCGATCCTGCCGATGTACCGCTCATCCCCGTCGTCAAGGTCCAGCCGGCCAAAGACGAGCCGGTCGTCGACGGCGTTGAGCTGGGCCAGCCGATCCTCGTACATCGTGGCGAAAGCGTCGCGTTCGGACCGGTTCTGGTGGGAGCCGGCCGACAGGGAACGGCGCACCTCTGCCAGCTGCCCGCGCTTCTCGTCACGGAGTTCATCGAGCCGTTGGTAGAGTCCCGCCACGTAGCCGCGCTCATGGTCGAGTTCGTTACGGGCCGTGGATGTGTGATGCATTATGCGTTTCCCTCTCGCCAAAGGCAGACCGTCAATTCTACAGTGCAGCTGGCACTTTTGGCATGGTCGGTGAATCCTATGAGGCCACCACCGTGTGCACTGGGTACTGCTGGACTTTCAGCCGTCCCTGCAACCCGGTGAGTTCCAGGACCACCGCGCAACCGACAACCTCGGCTCCGCACGATTCGAACAGGGCGGTCGCCGCGGCCAGGGTGCCCCCGGTGGCCAGCACGTCGTCGAGCACCAGCACCCGCGTCCCCGGGGCGACGTCGTCCTGATGGATCTCCAGCTTTGCCTCCCCATACTCGAGGCTGTAGGACTCGGAGAGGACCGGCCGGGGCAGCTTTCCGGGTTTGCGGACCGCCAGCACTCCGGTGCCGGTCGCGTAGGCGACGGCGGCGGCCAGCAGGAATCCGCGTGCCTCAATCCCTGCGACGAGGTCGAAGGTGCCGGTGAAGGGTTTGACCAGGTCATCGATGACGGCACGGAATGCGGGTCCATCGCTAAACACCGGGGTGAGATCGCGGAAGCTGATTCCCGGCCGGGGAAAGTCCTGAACGGTCAGACAGAGTTGTTCAACATAGTCCTGAGCTGTCGTCCCGGAGATTGTGGGCACTGAATTATTCACCCGTTAACTGTACGGGGTATACGGGGCTTCGCCGCGCGGTACCGCGACACGGTGGGGTCGTCGGTGAGCCAGTACCGCCAGGGATATTCACTGCCCCCGCCCACGCCGGCGACTCCGACGCGGGGGCCACTCGACACGAGGTCCGGGTCCACCGGTGCCGCAGGCAGGGTCAGGGTGAGGGGCGCCGCAAACAGGTCGGCGCCGTCAAGTTTCCGGTTCAGTCCGAGCGCCTGAGCCAGGCGGGCTGGTCCGCGGGCCAGGTCGACGTCGTGTCGTGGAGACTTCCGCCGTTCCCGGGCAACCTCGAGCCCTTCGACGATTTCCCCTGCCCGCAGCAGCAACCCGGTTGCCTGACCTGCCTCGCCGCAGACCACATTGGCGCAGTAGTGCATACCGTAGGTGAAGTAGACATAGAGGTGGCCGGGGTTACCGAACATGGTGGCGTTCCGTGCCGTCTGTCCGCGGAACGCGTGCGATCCCGGGTCGTCGGCACCAAGATAGGCCTCCACCTCGGTGATGCGGACGGCAACGCGGCCGGTGTCGTCGTCGTGGGTCAGGGTGCTCCCCAGCAGCAGGGGCGCAACCTGGGTGGCGGGCAGGGCCAGGCGGTTTCTGTCGGGGGTCGCAGTCACGCACACGACGGTAGCAAACCCTGCAGCCACCCCACCCACGCTGATGTCCGATTTCCGCTAGCTGAGGGCGGTTCAACCTGCAACGATGGGTGGATGGACTTCTGGCAGCAGTATCGGGCAATCGACTCGCGGGACGCGCGTTTTGACGGCCAGTTCGTCACAGCTGTGGCGACAACGAGAATTTACTGCCGGCCGTCATGCCCAGCGAGAACCCCCAAGCCCGCCAATGTGCGTTTCTACCAGACCTCGGCGGCCGCGCACCAGGCCGGGTACCGTGCCTGCAAACGGTGTCTCCCAGAGGCGGTCCCGGGCACCCCGGACTGGAACCTGCGCTCCGATGCTGCGGCCCGCGCCATGCGGCTGATCTCCGATGGAGAGGTGGACCGGACCGGCGTCACGGGACTGGCAGCGCGGCTGGGTTATTCAAGCCGCCAGTTGAACCGGATCCTGCATCAGGAGTTGGGCGCCGGCCCACTCGCCCTCGCCCGTGCCACCCGCGCCCAGACCGCACGGTCACTGCTCACGGCTACCGGCTTGAAGTTTTCGGACATTGCCTTCGCCGCCGGGTTCAGCAGTATCAGGTCCTTCAATGACACCGTGCAGGAAGTGTTTGCGCTCACCCCCTCCGATCTTCGCGGCCGTGCGAAAGCCGCCGGCGACAACACCCCCAGCCGCCCGACTGGTACCACCCCGGCTGGTACCACCCCGGCTGGTTCAACCCTGACTGGTTCACCCCTGGCTGGTACCACCCTGGCGGGTTCAACCCTGGCGCTGACCCTCCCCCTCCGCGCCCCCTACGACCCCGGCATCTTCGAGTTCCTGCGGCTCCGAGCGGTCGACGGCGTGGAGCACGCAACCGATGGGGTGTACGAGCGGTTGCTGCAGCTGCCGGGAGGACAGGGCAGGTTCAGCGCACGCCTGACCACGGCGCCCAATGGCGTGCCTGCGCTGGCTGTGACAGTGACCGTGGAGAAGTTGCCCGACCTGCCGGTGCTGTTGTCCCGGATTCGCCGGCTATTCGATCTCGACGCCGACCCGCAAGCCGTCGACGGCGTCCTGGGCGCCGACCCGCTGCTCGCCGACCGGGTGCACCTCCTTCCCGGGATCCGGCTGCCCGGGGCCACCGACCCCCACGAGATTCTGATCCGCGCGCTCATCGGTCAGCAAATCACTGTCAAAGCCGCCCGGGGCACGCTGCACCGGCTCGCGGCGCTCGGTACCGCGTCGACGCTGGTCCCCCAACCGGGCGCCAGCACGCTCCACCGGCTCTTTCCCACCCCGGCTCAACTAGCCGACGGCGGCGCCGAGCTCCTCACCGGCCCGGCTCGACGTCGTGAAAGTATTCTGCGGGTCAGCGCAGCCCTCGCCGAGGGGAGTCTGCACCTTGGGGTGGAGGACAGCGTCGCCGACCTGAAACGCAAACTCCTCCCACTTCCGGGCATTGGTCCCTGGACCGTCGGCTATGTGGCACTGCGCGTGCTCGGTGCCCCCGATATCCAGCTGGACAATGACGCAGCCCTGCGCACCGGTTGGGCCGCCCTCCCGGGACAGACCGGACCGGTCCACCCGCGGCAGCTCTCGGCGTCCATGGAACGCTTCAGCCCCTGGCGCTCCTACGCCACCATGCACCTCTGGCGCCTGGCTGCCAGCCACCCTGCGACCCGCACCCCCGCAACCCCCGCAACCCCACCAGTGAAAGCAGCAACCCCATGACCCTCGATGCCCCCACCGTGGTCCGGCAAACCACAGTCCTCACCCCTGACGGTCCGTTCACCATCCTGGAGCAGGGCGGCGTTGTGCTCGCGTCTGGCTGGACTTCGGAGCTGGCGGAACTGACCGGGCAAATCCATCCGACACTCCGTCCCACCGACCCACCACGTGAGGTGGCTCCCGCCGAGCTTGGGCCCATCGCTGCGGCAGTCGACGCGTACTACGACGGCGACATTACGGCGATCGACTCGGTGCGAGTGCAACAGGTGTCGGGACCGTTCCGCAGCCACGCGTGGGACATGTTGCGCACTGTTGAGCCGGGCCGGCCGGTCACCTACGCGCAGTACGCCTCGCTGGCGGGCAATGCCAGCGCGGTGCGCGCGGCAGCCGGCGCCTGCGCCAAGAACGCTGCGGCGCTCTTTGTACCGTGTCATCGGGTGATCCGCACCGATGGCTCCCTCGGCGGCTTCCGGTGGGGGTTGGCGGTCAAGACCAGCCTGTTGGCCCGCGAGGCGGCTCACTCAGCGGCGGTGTTGGCCCGGTAGAAGTCCTCAAGCACTCGCAGTTTACGGACGCTGATGTGAGGGGTATCGCCGTCGATATCCACTCCCACCGCATCAAGATGGGCATGCCAGCGGGCCATCAGTGCTGCGGTCTCGGTGGGGTCTTCCACCACATGTCTGACGGTGACAATGGTGGAAGAGCCGGCGGCCGTGAAGTCCACCTCCGCCTGCTCGACCCGCGGCTGCTGCGACGGATCCGCGGTCACCGCGTCCTTCACCCTGGGCAGGGTCGCTTCGAAGCGTCGATCGAAGTGGATCATGGTGACCCCGTCGGCGATCTCCAGTTCACCCATCGTGTGGGAGAGCTGGTATTTGGTGGCGTACGCGTCCCGTAACGCAGCCCAGTCCGCATCCGGGCCGGGCGTCCTGCCGGCAGCGATGGCGTCGAGGGTGTCCAGGATGAGTTGCCAGCCGGCAGCACCCTCGGTGAGGAAATCTGCGGTTTCCGATCGGACCCGCAACTGCAGCAGGGCACCGCCGGCGCAGTCAAGAACCCGCCATTCCAGGATTGATTCGAGCCCCATGTTGTCGTCCCAGGTGACCTGGAGGCTGGTGGGCGGGTTGAGTTGAAGAACAGTGCCGGTGGACGGGTCGCCGCCCATATCCAGCGCATATTCCTTTCCGAGTTCCCAGCCGGGTGTCAGCTTCCCAAGCCACTGGGCGAGCCGTGCCGGTTCGGTGAGAAGGTTCCAGATGTAGGAGCGCGGATAATCGAACTGCCGGTCGAACGCCAGCACATACCCGTCCCTCAACCGTTCAACACGGCCCAGCGGCTCGGCACGGTGGGACGCCGATTCGCGCTGCAACTCGCCGGTGAGTTGGGATTCCATGCTGCCTCCTGGGACAGGATGCTCCCAACCTACAGCAGGCACCTACCGTTCCGGAAGGGTGTTACTGGGGCGAGACCGCTGCCGGCCAGGGTCCCAGCTCCGGCAGGTCAACTGTGTCGGCGTCTTCGGCCGCATCGGTGGCTTCCAGACCACCGACGGGTTCGCGACCCGCAAGCCACGCGGCGATGTCCTGCAATGCGCCGGTCACGACGACGGTGTGGGCGGCCTCCGAGGTGTCGTCGGAACCGGGCGCCTGGACTGTGATCGCTTCCTCGCCCATCGGCTGCAGCTTCAGGACAGTTCCCTGTGGGACGCGGGCTGCAAGGAAATCGATGAGGTAATGGCAGAAGCGGTCGCTCCAATCCCGGGTGGTGGTGCCGGCATCGAGGTCGGACGCGTGGATCACCAGCTCCCGCCACAGCGCCAGGGCGGCGTCGTAGACAGTCCCATTCCGGAAGGAGACTTTTGCCTCCCACTGGTCGCGGGCGTTCTCGAACGCGCCGACGGCGGCGTCAACCGCCGCCACCAGTGCTTCCTTCTGCTCGGCGGCCGGGCGCTGGGCCCTGGCCTCGATGGATTGGACCCGGCCCTCGTACCCGCCGTCGTAAAGCTCGATCAGGTTGCCCTGCATCGCATGCTCGACCTGCCGCTGCATGGCGCGCGAGATCCCTTCCGCGTGCGCGACCACGTGGGCCCGCGACCAGCCGGGCAACGCGGTAGGTTCGCCGAACGAACTGTCGTCGATCCCCTTCACTGTGGTCTTCAGGTCCTCACCGGCAACGGCGAGCCCGGCTGATACTTCGCGGATGAGATGCTCAATCACTGTGGGTCCTTTTCGTCTGGCCCGGTCAACGGGCGGCTGCACTAGATCCTGTCCTAGAGCGTACCCCGCACGTCAGTCAGGAAGCTGGCAACGCCTGCCAGCTCCTGCCGGAGGGCCTGCAGCTGGCGCTGCACCGCCACCGGGGCCGTGCCGCCCTGGGAGTCTCGGCTGTTCAGGGAACCCTCGACCGTCAGGACCTCGCGGACACCCGGGGTGAGGTGCTGCGAAATGGACGCATAATCCGCGTCACTGAGGTCCCACAGCTCCACGCCACGGCCCTCGGCCAGCCGGACGGCTGCACCGGAGAGTTCGTGGGCTTCCCGGAAGGGGACCCCCTGCCGGACCAGCCATTCGGCTACGTCGGTCGCCAACGCGAAACCCTGGGGTGCGAGGGACGCCATCCGTTCGGTGTTGAACGTCAACGTGGCGATCATGCCGGAGACTGCTGGGAGCAGCACTTCCAGCGTGTCGGTCGCGTCGAAGACCGGTTCCTTGTCCTCCTGGAGGTCACGGTTGTAGGCCAGCGGTAGCCCTTTGAGGGTGGCGAGCAGCCCCGTGAGGTTGCCGATCAGGCGGCCCGCTTTGCCCCGCGCCAGTTCAGCGACGTCGGGGTTCTTCTTCTGCGGCATGATCGATGACCCGGTGGAATAGGAGTCATGCAGGGTGACGAAGGAGAACTCCTTCGTGGCCCACAGGATCACCTCCTCGCTGATCCGGGACAGGTCCACCCCGATCATTGAGGCGATCCACGCGAACTCGGCGTAGACATCCCGCGCCGCCGTCCCGTCGATCGAGTTGTGGGTCGCCGAGGCGAAACCCAGCTCCGCCGCGACAGCCTGCGGGTCCAGCCCCAGCGAGGATCCCGCGAGGGCGCCGGAGCCATAGGGCGACACGGCCGCCCGTTTGTCCCAGTCCTGTAGCCGCTGCACATCGCGCAGCAGCGCCCAGGCATGGGCGAGCAGGTGATGGCTCAAAAGCACGGGCTGGGCATGCTGCAGGTGGGTGCGGCCCGGCATCGGAACCCTCAGATGGTCCTCGGCCTGTTGTACCAGCGCCTCAATGGTGGCCAGCACTCCGGCCCCGACGATCCGGGCGTGGTCCCGCAGATACATGCGCCCCAGGGTGGCGACCTGGTCATTGCGGGAGCGGCCAGCGCGGAGCTTGCCGCCCAGCTGGACGCCGGCACGTTCGATCAGGCCACGTTCCAGCGACCCGTGCACGTCCTCGTCCGATGCGGCGGGCGTGTACGCGCCGGAGCGGACGTCGTCGTCGAGGGCGTCGAGGGCGGCGAGCATGCCGGTGAGTTCGTCGTCGTCGAGCAGGCCCGCCCGGTGCAGGACCCGGGCGTGCGCCCGGGACCCGGCAATGTCATACACGGCCAGGCGCCAGTCGAAGTGGGTCGACTTGCTCAGGGCGGCCAGCGCGTCGGCGGGTCCGCCGTCGAACCGGCCGCCCCAGAGGGCTCCCTCGTTGGTGGAGGCTCCCGCCATCGCTACTGACCCGCCCGCTCGTCGCGGCCGGAGGCCACCTTGGAGGACAGACCGAAGATCTCGATGAAGCCGCGGGCCATTGACTGGTCGAAGGTGTCGCCGGTGTCATAGGTGGCCAGGTTGAAGTCGTACAGCGAGGTCTCGGACTTGCGGCCGGTGACCGTGGCGCGGCCGCCGTGGAGGTCCATCCGGATGTCCCCGGAAACGTATTTCTGGGTGTCGTCGATGAACGTGTCAAGGGAGCGCTTCAGCGGGGAGAACCACTGGCCGTCGTAGACCAGCTCGGTCCAGCGCTGGCCGACGGTCTTCTTGAACCGGGCCTGCTCGCGTTCCACCGTGACGTTTTCCAGCTCGCGGTGCGCGGCGATCAGGGCCATGGCGCCGGGCGCCTCATAGATTTCGCGGCTCTTGATGCCGACCAGGCGGTCCTCCACGATGTCGATCCGGCCCACGCCCTGGGCGCCGGCGCGGCGGTTCAGCTGTTCGATGGCCTGCAGGGGGGTGACTGCGACGCCGTCGATGGCGACGGGGATGCCCTCACGGAAGGTGATGGTCACCTCGTCGGCGGCCGGGGAAAACTCGGGCGAATCGGTGTACTCGTAGACGTCCTTCGACGGGCCGTTCCAGATGTCCTCGAGGAAACCGGTCTCGACGGCGCGACCCCAGACGTTCTGGTCGATCGAGAACGGGTTCTTCTTGGTGGTCTGGATCGGCAGGTTGTGCTCCTCCGCGAAGGTGATGGCCTTGTCCCGGGTCAGGGCCAGGTCACGCACGGGGGCGATGCAGCGCAGGTCCGGGCCGAGGGTCTGGATGCCCACCTCGAAACGCACCTGGTCGTTGCCCTTGCCGGTACAGCCGTGGGCCACCGTGGTGGCGCCGAATTCACGGGCGGCCGCCACCAGGTGCTTGACGATGACCGGGCGGGAGACCGCCGAGACCAGCGGGTAGGCGTCCATGTACAGGGCGTTGGCCTTCAGTGCTGGCATGCAGTAGTCGTTGGCGAACTCGTCGCGGGCGTCAGCCACGTAGGCTTCGACGGCACCGCAGTCGAGGGCACGCTGGCGGATCTCCTCCAGGGATTCACCGCCCTGTCCAACGTCGACGGCGACGGCGATGACCTCGGCGCCGGTCGCTTCGGCGATCCAGCCGATGGCTACTGAGGTGTCGAGTCCGCCGGAGTAGGCGAGGACAATGCGTTCAGTCATGGGTTGTGCTCCTAGGGTGTTGAGGTTGATTTTGTCTGAAAGAGGCAAGAAATGGTCAGGGCAGGGGTTTGCTCATCGGGTCCTGCGCAAACTGGCGGAAGCGCTCCGCCACGTCCGGCCCGCCCGCCGGGTCGCGGGTCACCAGCATAATCGTGTCGTCGCCGGCGATGCTCCCCAGGACCGAGGGCATCACCGAGTGGTCGATTGCCAGGGCCAGGAAGTTCGCGGCCCCCGGCGGGGTCCGCAAGACGACCAGGTTTCCCGACGCCTCAGCAGTGACGAGTAACTCCGAGCACAGCCGGGACAGCCGGGAATCGAGGACTTCCTGGGTGACCCCGCTCTGCGGCGTCCGCCCGCCGCCTTCGGCGGGCACCGCGTAAACGAGGGTACCCTCGCCAGCACGGACCCGCACCGCACCGAGCTCCACCAGGTCGCGGGAGAGGGTCGCCTGGGTGACCAGGACCCCGTCGTCGGCCAGGAGAGCAGCCAGCTCTGCCTGGGACCGGACCGACTGCCCGGTGAGGATCGCCCGGATCCTCGCCTGGCGGGCGGTCTTGGTGGTGGGCTGGAGGGAGGTCATCGTCGGTCCATCAGCCAGACCATCAGGGCTTTCTGGGCGTGCAGCCGGTTTTCGGCCTCGTCCCAGACCACCGATTGGGGGCCGTCGATGACATCGGCGGCAATCTCGAAACCACGGTACGCGGGCAGGCAGTGTAGGACGACGGCGTCGGGGGCGGCGTGCGCCATCGCGGCCGCATCCACCCCGTAGCTGCTGAACAGCTCACAGGTTGCGTCCTTGGCTCCCGCGCTGTCCGGTTCCTGGCCCATGGAGATCCAGGTGTCGGTGGCGACGACGTCGGCGTCGGCAAGCGCGGTGGCAGGGTCGGTGGTGACCAGCACCGACCCACCCGTCTCGGCCGCCCGGGCAGTGGCCTGATCGATCACCGACTGCTGGGGAAGGTGCCCCTCGGGGCCGGCGATCCGGACGTGCATGCCAGCGGTGACCCCCGCGAGCAGGTAGGAGTTGGCCATGTTATTGGCAGCATCGCCCAGGTACGCGAGGCTGAGCCCCGCCAGGGTGCCCTTGTGTTCGCGGATGGTCAACAGGTCAGCGAGAAGCTGGCACGGGTGGTAGTCATCGGACAGCGCGTTGATCACCGGGACCTTCGACGCCGCGGCCATCTCTTCCAGCCCGGCCTGCGCGTAGGTGCGCCAGACGATGGTGGAAACCATCCGTTCGAGCACCTTGGCGGTATCGGTAATGGATTCCTTGTGGCCCAGCTGCGACTCCCCCGCCCCGATGATCAGTGGGACCCCGCCGAGGTCGGCGATGCCGGTGGCAAAGGAGACGCGGGTGCGGGTGGACGTTTTGTCGAAGATGACCGCGACGGTTTGACGTCCCGCGGTGGCTGTTCCGGCTGGGTCCAGGCCGGCGTAGGTGCTGCGCGAATACGGGGCACGCTTGAGCTCGGCGGCAAGGTCGAGGACTTCGGTCTGCTCGGCCTGGGTCAGGTCGGTGTCGACCAGGAAGTGGCGGGTCATGGGGTACGTTCCTTTGCGATATTCAGGATGCCGGGCAGCGCGGCGGTGAAGGTGGCAGCCTGCTCTGTGGTGAGGATCAGCGGTGGTGCCAGGCGCAGCGTGTGCGGGGTGGGAGCGTTGATGATGAAGCCCTGGAGTAGTGCTTCGGTCACGGCCGCAGCGGCGTAGTCGCCGGTCAGGTCGAATCCGATCAGCAGCCCTTCACCGCGGACCTCGGTGACCAGCTCGACAGTGGCAAGCTCGGCGCGGAGCCAGGCTCCGACGTCGTGCGCGTGGTCGAGGAGGTCGGTGGCCTCGATGGTGTGCAGGGTAGCCAACGCTGCGGCCGTCGCGACGGGATTCCCCCCGAAGGTGGTGCCATGCTGGCCGGGGGTGAACAGGGATGACACCGCAGCGCCGAACGTGATCAGGGCACCAACAGGGAACCCGCCGCCGAGTCCCTTGGCAAGCGTCATGGCATCCGGCACGATGCCGCTGGGCTGATGGGCAAACCAGGACCCGGTGCGGCCGATCCCGGTCTGGACCTCGTCGAGGATCAGCAGCGCGCCAGCTCGGGTGGTGACCTCACGGGCGGCCTGCAGATACCCGGGAGGGAGCGGACGGACGCCAGCCTCCCCCTGGATGGGTTCGAGGATGACCGCTGCAACGGTCTCGTCGACCGCGTTCACCAGCGCCTCGATGCTGCCGAACGGCAGATGTTCGACGCCGCCGGGGAGCGGTTCGAACGGCTCACGGTAGGCCTGCTTCGCGGTCAGCGCGAGCGCCCCCATGGTGCGGCCGTGGAAGGCGCCGTCCAGGGCCAGGATCCGGGTGCGTGCGGGTTTGCCGTCCGCCGCTGGGGTGCTGTTGCGGCGCGCCAGCTTGAAGGCTGCCTCCACCGCCTCGGTGCCTGAGTTGGTGAAAAAAGCCTTCGACCCGGCGGGCGCCGCCGAGAGCTGCAGCAGTTTTTCGGCCAGGGCAATCTGGGTGGGGCTGGTGAAGAAATTCGACACATGACCCAGGGTGGCGAGCTGGCTGGAGATCACCGAGGTGACGAACGGGTGGGCGTGGCCCAGAGCGTTGACGGCGATACCGCCGAGCAGGTCGAGGTACTGGTTGCCGTCGGCATCCCAGACGGTGCAACCGTTGCCGCGGACCAGGACCCGCTGCGGGGTGCCGAAGACGCCGAGCAGCGAGGAGCTGTAACGCGCCAGCCAGTCAGCACCCGAGGCCTGCTGGTCGAGCACTTCGGCGAGCTGTTCCGTGTGGTTGAGATCAGTCATGATCCGTCCTCGTCCGGTACCACCTGGGTGCCGATTCCGGCGGTGGTGAAGGTTTCCAGCAGCATGGAGTGGGCCAGCCTGCCGTCGACGATGTGCGCGCGCTCCACTCCGCCGTCGATGGCGGCGAGGCACGCGGTCATTTTGGGAATCATGCCCGACTCCAGCTGCGGCAGCATGGCGCGCAGCTGGCCGGCGGTGAGGGAAGAGATCAGCGAGGACTTGTCGGGCCAGTTGGCGTACAGCCCCTCGACGTCCGTGAGGATCACCAGTTTGGAGGCGTTCAGGGCCTGGGCCAGGGCCGCCGCGGCGGTATCGGCGTTGACGTTGAGGACCTGGTTGGTGCCTTCGCCGTCGTCGTCAATCTCCGGGGCGACCGTTGAAATCACGGGGATCCGGCCGGCCTCAAGGATGTCGAGGATGGCGGCCGGGTTCACGCCGACCACCTCGCCGACCAGGCCGAGGTCCACCTCGACGCCGTCGACGACGGTGCCGGTGCGGGTGGCTTGCAGGAGGCCGCCGTCCTCACCGGAGAGTCCGACGGCGTAGGGGCCGTGGGAGTTGATGAGACCGACCAGCTCGCGGCCCACCTGACCGGCGAGCACCATCCGGACCACGTCCATGGTGGCGGGGGTGGTGACCCGCAGGCCGCCCTTGAATTCGGACTCCATGCCGAGCCGTTGCAGCATGGAGCTGATCTGCGGTCCGCCGCCATGGACGACGACCGGGCGGATTCCGACGTGGTGGAGGAAGACGATGTCCTCGGCGAAGGCGCGGCGCAGGTCCTCGTTGACCATGGCGTTGCCACCGTATTTGATCACCATCGTGGTGCCGGCAAACCGTTGGATCCACGGCAGCGCTTCGATGAGGGTCTCTGCCTTGTCTTGTGCGGCAATGACTGAATTCATGGTGTCCTTCTGTTCTAAGCTGCCGCGGCGGGCAACCGCTACGACGAGTACGCCGAGTTTTCGTGCACGTATTCGTGCGTGAGGTCGTTGGTCCAGATGGTCGCGGTCTCGGTCCCGGCGTTGAGATCAATCTCGACCGTGACGTCGCGGCCCGTGAGGTCCACCAGGTCCCGTGAATCGCCGATGCCGCCGTTGCGGCAGATCTGCACCCCGTTCATGGTGACGTTCAACTGGTCCGGTTCGAAGGCCGCGTCGGTGGTGCCGACCGCTGCCAGCACCCGGCCCCAGTTGGGGTCGTTGCCGAAGATGGCCGTCTTGAAGAGGTTTGAGCGGGCCACCGATCGGCACACCGTTTCGGCGTCCTTCTCGCTGGCCGCGTTGACGGCGGTGATGGCGATGTCGTGGCTGGCACCTTCGGCGTCCTTGATCAGCTGCTGGGCCAGTGAATGGCAGACCCCGGTGAGCGCTCCCTCGAACTCCTGCAGGTCGGGGGTGACCCCGCTGGCGCCCGACGCGAGCAGGACCACCGTGTCGTTGGTGGACATGCACCCGTCCGAGTCGGTCCGGTCGAAGGTCACTCGAGTGGCCGCGCGCAGGGCCGTGGCCAACTGTGCGGGATCGACAACAGCGTCGGTGGTGAGTACCACCAGCATGGTGGCCAGACCGGGGGCGAGCATCCCGGCGCCCTTCGCCATCCCGCCGATGGAGTATCCCTCGCTGGGGGCGTCGACTGAAGCCGGGTGCCTCGCGTTCTTTGGCACCGAATCGGTGGTCATGATGGCTTCGGCTGCGGCCTGCCCGCCGGCGGTGGACAGTTGGGCGACGGCGTCGCTGACGCCTGGCAGCAGCTTGTCCATGGGGAGCTGTTCCCCGATCAGCCCGGTGGAGCAGATGAAAATGTCGCCCGAGGAGACCCCCAGCGCGTCGGCGGCGTACTCGGCGGTGGCGTGAGTGTTCTGGAAGCCAACGGCCCCGGTGCAGGCGTTCGCTCCCCCGGAGTTGAGGACCACTGCATCGACCCTCCCGTCGGAAACCACCTGACGGGACCACTGCACGGGTGCGGCGGCAACCCGGTTGGAGGTAAACACTGCCGCTGCGTGCTGCAGGGGTCCGTCGTTGACAACGACCGCGACGTCGGGCTTGCCCGAGGATTTGAGTCCGGCGGCGGTGCCTGCGGCGCGGAATCCGGCCGGTGCGGTGATGCTCATGGTGCTACTCCCTGCAAGGTGAGCCCAGCGGTCTCCGGGAGTCCCAGGGCAATGTTCATGGATTGGATGGCCCCGCCGGCGGTGCCCTTGGTGAGGTTGTCGATCACGCAGGTGACAATCACGCGCCCGGCGTGTTCGTCGAACGCCAGCTGGAGGTTGGCGTAGTTGGAGCCGAGCACGGCCTTCGTGGCCGGCCAGTGGCCTTCCGGTAACACGGTGACGAAGGGTTCGTCGTCGTACGCTGCGGTCCAGGCATCCCGCAGCTGTTCGGCAGTGGTTCCGGGCATCACCTTGGCGGTGGCGGTGGTGAGAATGCCGCGGGCCATCGGTGCGAGGGTCGGGGTGAAGGACACCTGGACCTGCTGCCCGGCGGCGAGGGACAGCCCCTGCTCAATCTCGGGGGTGTGCCGGTGTGCGCCACCGACTCCGTAAGGGCTCATCCCCCCCATCACCTCGGACCCCAGCAGGTGCGGCTTGACCGCTTTGCCCGCGCCGGAGGTGCCCGACGCTGCGACGATAACGACGTCGTCGGGCTGCAGCAGCCCGGCCGCGAACCCCGGGGTGAGCGCCAGCAGCGAACTGGTGGGGTAACAGCCCGGGACGGCGACCCGGCGGGCGGAGCGCAGGAGTTCGCGGTGGTCGGGCAGCTCAGGGAGGCCGTACGGCCAGGTGCCGGCGTGTGCGGAGCCATAGAACTTTTCCCAGGCAGCCGGGTCGGAGAGGCGGTGGTCGGCGCCGGCATCGATCACGAGGGTGGTGTCGGGTAGCTGGGCGGCGATATCGGCACTGGCGCCGTGAGGCAGGGCGAGGAAAACCACGTCATGGCCAGCGAGGTTCTCCACTGTGGTCTCTTCAATCAGGCGGTTGCTCAGCGAGTGCAGGTGTGGTTGAAGTTCACCGAGACGCGATCCTGCACTGCTGTGGGCAGTGATCGCACCGATGGTCACCGAAGGATGGGAGACGAGCAGGCGGAGCAACTCACCGCCTGCGTAGCCGCTGGCACCCGAAACCGCCACTGAAATAGTCATGACCCAACAGTACAATAGGAATATACAGAGGTCCACATAAATATGCAGGAGGTGCTGCGAGGAGACCCGGTCGTTCTAGCATGGAAACACAGCACGCCAACAAAGGAGCCTCGATGCCAACAGCCATTGTTATCCAGCAAGCCGGAGGGCCCGAAGTAATCAAGGTGACCGAGGTGGATCGGCCCACACCAGCGGGCTCCGAGCTCCTGGTGCGGGTGGCCGCGGCAGGCGTCAACTACATCGAAACCTATCAGCGCAGCGGCTACTACCCGGTGGGCTATCCCTTCACCCCGGGCGCCGAGGCCGCCGGCGAGGTGGTGGCGCTGGGCCCGGAGGCGTCCGGCTTCGCCGTCGGCGACCGGGTGGCCTTCGCCGAAGGGAAGGGCACCTACGCCGAGTTCACCCTGGTGGAAGCCGACAAGGCCCTGCCGGTGCCCGAGGGCATCAGCCTCGAAACGGCAGCAGCGCTTCCGTTGCAGGGCATGACCGCGCACTACCTGATCAACACCACCTTCACCGTTCAGCTGGGCCAGACGGTCTTGACGCATGCCGGTGCGGGAGGCGTGGGCCTGCTCCTCATCCAACTGCTCAAGGCCAGGGGTGCCCGGGTGATCACCACGGTCTCCACCGACGCCAAGGAAGCGCTGGCCCGGGAAGCCGGAGCAGATGAAGTGCTCCGATATGAGGGCTTCGACACCGCCGTGCGGGAGCTCACCAACGGCGTCGGAGTGGATGTCGTATACGACGGCGTGGGCCGGGCCACCTTTGACGGGTCGTTGGCGTCGCTACGGAAGCGCGGCACGCTGGTGCTGTTCGGCGCTGCGTCGGGGCCGGTTCCGGCGTTCGACCCGCAGCGGCTGGCGTCCGCGGGGTCGGTTCATCTCACCCGGCCGAAACTGCTCGATCACCTGCTGACCGTTGAGGAACGGCGCTGGCGCTCCTCGGAGCTGTTCGCCGCCGTCGTGGACGGCTCGCTGAAGGTCAGGATTGGCGCAACCTATCCCCTGGAAGCCGCTGCGCAGGCGCACGAAGACCTGGAGGCACGCAAAACCACCGGAAAAGTGCTGCTCGTTCCCTAACCCGGATTGACTGCCCGTGACCCGTGGGCAGTCCGGGCGGTCCGGAACCGCGACCGGACCGCCCGGAACGGGCTAGCGCTGGACGGCTCCGTGGCGTTCGGCCGCCAGGTGGACCGCTGCGTCGCGGGCGCCGCTGGCCTCGTCGGCGGTCAGGGTCCGGTCCGGTGCCCTGAACCGCAGGGCGAAGGCCAACGACTTGCGCCCGTCCTCAATTCCCGCGCCGTCGTACACGTCAAACAGGTGCACGTCCTCAAGGAGCTCCCCCGCGCCTTCGCGCAGGGTCGAGAGCACGACGTCGGCCGGCAGCCCGCCGTCGACCACCAGTGCCACATCCTGGGTGGTGGCAGGGAAGGTCGAGAGGTGCTTCGCGACAATCACATCCGGAGCGGCGTCGAACAGCAGGTCGGCGTTGATTTCCAGCGCCACGGTGCGGGCTGGCAGGTCATGGGCGGCGAGAAGCTTCGGGTGAAGTTCGCCGGCATAGCCGAGCAGTTCACCGGTGCGCAGCGAAATGCGTGCCGTGCGACCGGGATGGAACACCTGGTGCTCCCCCTGCGTCACCTCAAGGTCGACGCCGACGACGTCGGCCATCAGCCGGACCGTGTCCAGGGCATCCGCCCAGTCCCACGGGCGTGGCTGATGGTTGGCGCCTGCCGGTGAGTCGTTGCCGGTGAAGACAGCAGCGATGGTCAACGGCTGGTCGGGCAGTCCGTCATAGAGGCCGTCCAGGATGTCCTCGGAAGGGCGGACACCCAACGGCGGAATGTCACGACTGCCGACGGCGTCCTGTGGCAGGAACACCAGGCCCGCCTCGTACAGGGCCAGATCCCGGAAGCCACGTGAATGGTTCCGTTTGGCGACTTCGATCAGTCCGGGCAGCACCGAACGGCGCAGGTAGCCCAGTTCGGCGCTCAAGGGGTTGGCCAGTTTGATGGCGGGCTGTTCCGTCGCGTCGGCGGACCCGAAGGTGTTGTTGCTGTCCAGCGACACGAACGGGTAGGAGAGCACCTCGGTGAGGCCCGAGTCGGCCAGTGCCTGCAGCACGCGGCGGCGCTGCACCTGGACGCGGGACAGGCCGCTGCCGGGAGGTGCCACGGGAAGCCGCGACGGGATCTTGTCGTAGCCCACCAGCCGGGCGATTTCCTCGGTGAGGTCGTCCTTGATCTGCAGGTCCTGCCGCCAGCTGGGCGCCGTGACGGTGTGACCGCCGTCGTGCGCTTCCACTACGGCCCCCAAATCGGTGAGGGCCCCGGTGATCTGCTCGTCGGTGAAGTCGATGCCGATCCGGCTGGCCGCGTAACCAGCAGGTAGCTCGATGACGACGGCGTCGGGCTGGGTGCCCACCTCGGTTCCGGCGTCGTCGGCGGTGCCACCGGCGAGTTCGACCAGCAAGTCGACCACGCGCTGGGCGGCGATGCCGGCAACCTGCCAGTCCACCCCACGCTCGAACCGCTTGGAGGCCTCGGACGGCAGCTTGTGGCGGCGGCGTGATCGCGCGATCGACACTTCATCGAAGTGGGCCGCCTCGACCAGCACCGTGCCGGTCGAGTCGGACACCTCCGTGTCGGCGCCACCCATGACACCGGCGATGCCGATGGCGCCTGAACCGTCGGCAATCAGGAGGTCCTCGACGTCGAGCTTGCGGACCTTGTCGTCGAGGGTTTTGAGCGTCTCCCCCGGCGTTGCCCGCCGGACGACGATGCCGCCGGAGAGCTTGTCCTGGTCGTAGCAGTGAATGGGCTGACCCAGTTCGAGCATCACATAGTTGGAAATGTCGACGGGCAGGGAAATGGAACGGATCCCGGCGAGCCGGAGCCGGGAGGCCAGCCACGGCGGCGTGGGACGGCTCGCATCGACGTTGCGGACGGTGCGGGCGACGAACCTGTCACAGCCCGGGTTGCCGTAGATCGGCGACTCGTCGCTGATGGTGACCGGGTAACCACCGGACAGAGCCGCGGGCGCGGTGACCTGGGCTGCGGGGTCGGTGAACGCGGTCCCGGTGGCATGGGCGTACTCACGGGCAACGCCGCGGATCGAGAAGCAGTAGCTGCGGTCCGGGGTGACGTTGATTTCGGCGGCCTGGTCGTAGAGACCCAGCAGGTCCATGGCATCGGAGCCCACCTCCGGGTCGAGTCCGAGGGTGGAGAGCACCAGGATGCCGTCGTGATCGTCACCGATGCCAAGTTCACGCACCGAGGCGATCATGCCGGCGGAGACGTGGCCGTAGGTTTTGCGGGCGGCGATGTGGAAGTCGCCGGGCAATACGGCGCCCGGCAGGGTGACCACCACCTTGTCACCCTCGACGAAGTTGTGGGCGCCGCAGACGATGCCCTGCACCCCCGACGGGTCGATGCCCTCGGTGGTCAGCGTCTGGGGCTGGCCTTCGGGGACAACGCGGACCTGGCACCAGTTGATGGTTTTGCCGTTGGTCTGCGGCTCCTTGACCACCGAGAGCACCTGGCCGACGACGACGGGCCCGGACAGGGTGTCGGTGGGACGGTGCACGGCCTCTTCCTCAAGGCCGACCTTGACCAGTTCGGCCATTACGTCTTCGGCGGTGGCACCGGCTGGGACCTGTGCGAATTCACGCAACCAGGAAAGTGGAATACGCATGCTTAGATCTCCATCCCGAAGTGCTCGCTGAACCGTACATCGCCCTCAATCATGTCCCGCATGTCGCCTACCTCATTGCGGAACATCAGGGTGCGTTCAATGCCCATGCCGAAGGCGAACCCGGAGAATTCCTCGGGGTCGATGCCCGCAGCACGCAGCACATTGGGGTGGACCATGCCGCAGCCACCCCACTCGATCCACTGCGGCCCGCCCTTGGCGCCGGGGTGCCAGATGTCGAGTTCGGCTGATGGCTCGGTGAACGGGAAGAAGTTCGGGCGCAACCGGATCTGGGCGTCGTCGCCGAACATCAGCCGGGCGAAGTGCTCCAGGGTGCCGCGCAGGTCGGCCATGCTGAGGTTCCGGTCGATGGCCAGGCCTTCGAACTGGTGGAACACGGGCGTGTGGGTGGCGTCGAGCTCATCGGTGCGGAACACTTTGCCGGGGCACAGCACGTACAGCGGCAGCGGACGTTCCAGCATGGACCGCACCTGGACGGGTGAGGTGTGGGTGCGCAGCAGCAGGTGCGCCTCGGGAGGCTCCACGAAGAAGGTGTCCTGCATGTCACGGGCCGGGTGGTCTGGTTTGAAGTTCAACGCGTCGAAGTTGAACCACTCCGACTCCAGCTCGGGTCCTTCGGCGATTTCCCAGCCCATGCCCACGAAGATGTCGCTGACGCGTTCCTGCAGCGTGGACAGGGGGTGGCGTGCACCCGCACGCCGACGTCGCGGTGCGGCCGTCACATCCACCGCCTCCTCAACGAGGATGCGGGCATCACGTTCGGCTTCCAGTTCAGCCGTCCGGGCGGCGAGCGCAGCGTTGATTCTGCCGCGCGCCGGCCCGATGTTCTTGCCGGCCGCAGCCTTCTCGTCCTTGGCGAGGGCACCGATGCCCCGGTTCGCGAGGCTGAGTGGCGATTTGTCGCCGGTATGGGCGATTCGCACCTGCTTAAGCCCGTCAAGATCGGCCGCGGCTGCAATGTCGTCGAGCGCGCGATCAACGGTCGCGCGAATCGCCTCGGCATCAAGCGGGGAAGGAACGTCGACGACGGCGGACGTTGCGTGCGCGGGTCCGCCCGGCGGTGTGGAGTCAGACATCGAGATGTTCATACCTTCAGTGGTGGTGGGCAACTGGTGTTTCACCGCGGATCCGGTGACCGTTGGCAGACGGTGCAAGTCTAGCTAACACCGGTGCTGAGTCCCCAATGGGCACCTGTGACTCCCGTACTAGGATGATTCCCATGGTCCCGGCCCACAGAATGCGATGGCTGCTCAACTGGCTGAACCTGTCCACCGCGGCGGGGCTGATGCTGGCGAAAACGAAACGGTGCGACCTCCGCCCTGGCCCCGAGGGGCTCCTCCTCGCTTTCAGCTACACCGGCACCCTGCCGGTCGCGCGTGCCTTCACCGTGGGAAACGTCATCCTGTTCCGCGGGTCGGCCTCGGAGGGGGCACCCCGCCCGGCGCTCCTTGCCCACGAAGCCCGGCACAGCACCCAGTACGCCATCTGTCTGGGGTTGCCCTTCCTGCCCCTCTACTTCGCGGCGGCGGCTTTTTCCCTCCTGCGTACCGGTGATCCTGCATCCCTGAACCTTTTTGAGCGGCGCGCGGGATTGGCCGATGGTGGGTATGTTCAGCGACCAGTGCGGCCGCTTGCCACGACACTTTCCGCCGTATTCGGGAAAAGGGGAGCACCGTGACGTTGGGTACCGACGTTCCAACCATCACGGTCACCGGTACCGGCTCGGTCGCCGCCGTGCCCGACCGCCTGCACCTCGGCGTCGGGGTGGAGGTACGCCGTCCGACGGCCCCGCAGGCGTATCTCGGGGCCGCCGACGCTGCTGTCAGGGTGTTCGATGCCCTGGACTCCCTCCGGCTTCAGTCACTTCAACGGGCCACCCACCAGATCGGGCTGCGCGCGGAAATCCTGTGGGGCGAGAACCAGGAGCAGCGGGTCACCGGGTATGTCGCGTCACAGGATCTCAACCTGTCGATCGGTGACCTATCGTCGGCGTCAGCCGTACTTGAGGCTGTGGTGCAGGCTGGCGGCGACGATGCCCGAATCAGCTCTCTGTCGTTCGGCTTCTCCGATCCGGGGGCCAGGGCTGCCCAGGCACAGGAGGCCGCCTGGCAGGATGCACTCGCCCGGGCCCGCCGCTGGGCCGAACTGGCGGGATGCGTCCTCGGCACAGTGGAGGAAGTATCCGAGGTGGCGGGACACTCTCCGCGTCCCCTGATGCGCGAAGTGATGTTGGCTGAGCAATCAGCTATGCCCGTCGAACCAGGCGAGGCCGACGTCGTCTGTAGCGTTACGGTCCGCTGGCGGATTGCACCTGCGGCCTAGCTTCGCGGGTGGCTACCTGACCTAGTGTTCCGCCCCGGCGGCCAGGCGCAGGTCCGACGTCGTCTGCTGGCTCGTCAACGCGATGAGGCGAAGCGCGGTTGCCATCTCGGCAACGGGCATTCCGGGAACGCCGTGAACTGCTGCCTGTTCCACGGAATAAGGAACGTGGATGAAACCACCCCGAGGGCCGTCACCCTTGCGGTCGGTAGTGGTGGCCAGCTGGTCCATGAGCCCGTAAAAGACGTGATTGCACACATAGGTGCCGGCGGTCTGGGAAATTTCAGCGGCAATGCCAGCCTCGATCAAGTCCTGCAACGCCTGCTTGATCGGCAGGGTCGAGAAATACGCCGCCGGTCCGCCGACCCGAATCGGGGCATCGATGGGTTGGTTGCCTTCATTGTCGGGGATGCGGGCGTCGTCGATGTTGATCGCGACGCGTTCCAGCGAGATCCTCGTTCGCCCGCCGGCCTGACCCACGCAGAACACCAGTCTGGGGCGGTGCAGGGACACCGCAGCACGCAGGATGGCGATGCTTTCACCAAAGATGCAGGGCAGCTCGACCGCAAGTGCATCGACCCCGTCAGTACGCAGGTCCTCGGCGGCCTGCTGCGCCGCCTGCCAGGACGGGTTGACTGTTTCGCCGCCGAACGGCTCGAATCCAGTGAGGAGAATCATGGGTCAAGCCTAGGCGACGCCCCACCCGAGTGGCGTAGGCGCACAGTAGTGGTTGCCCAACACCGCGTCCTCGGGTGCGCCACTCTTCTGGGCCGGGCACCGGCGGCCCGGTCAGGCGAGGAACGCGGTCAGCCCCTCGATCAGCCGTTGCACGTCGTCGAGGTTGGTGTAGGGCGCCAGACCCACCCGGAGCCCGCCCGCCGCTCCCAGCCCCAGCACGCCGACCGCTTCAATCGCATAAAAGTTGCTGGCGGGCACCAGGATGTCACGTTCGGCGAGGAACCGGCTGGCCGCGGCAGCGTCGTGGCCGTCGAAGGTGAGCAGCAGCGTCGAGGTCCGGACGGCGGCCCGGGAGTGGACTGTCACGGCTGGCAGCTGGGCTATTGCCGCCTCAAAAAGCGCCAGGAGTGACGCCTCATGCCGTTCGATGTCGGCGTGGGCCGCGATGAGCTGTTCCCGGCGGGACCCGCCGTCGCCCAGGGTCGCAGTGAAGTCGATTGCCGCCGTCGTGCCAGCCATGATCTCGTACGGCAGGGTGCCAAGTTCAAAGCGTTCAGGGACCGCGTTGGTGGAGGGCAGCAGCTTCTCGGGAAACAGCGTCTCCAGCAGGGCTGGCGCTGCGGCGAGCACACCGCAATGGGGGCCCAGGAACTTGTAGGGCGAGCAGACGAAGAAGTCGGCGCCCAGCGCCCGCACATCCACGGCAGCGTGGGCGGCGTAGTGGACACCGTCGACGAACAGGAGGGCACCGGCGTCGTGCACCATCCCGGCAATAGCCCGGATGTCGGGCATGGTCCCGAGCAGGTTCGATGCTGCTGTGACGGCGACGAGCCGGGTGCGGGGGCTCAGCGCCTCCCGCAGTTCGTCCAGGCGCAATTCTGAGGTCTCAGGGTCGAAGCTGACCCAGCGGATGGTGGCGCCCCGCCGCTCGGCGGCCTGAACCCACGGCCGGACGTTGCAGTCGTGGTCCAGACGGGTCACGACCACCTCGTCGTCTGGCCCCCAGCCGGTGCTGAGGTGCTTGGCGAAGTCGTAGGTGAGTTGGGTGGCACTGCGGCCGTAGACAATCCCGGACGGGTCCGCGTTGAGGAAATCCGCCATCGCCGACCTGAAGCTGAGTACCGCCGTATCAGCGTTGCGTTCGGAGGCGACTGAGCTCCCCCGAATGGACAGCGGACCGGTGAGCGTATCAGCGATCGCCTGCCCCACGACGCGCGGTGTCTGGGTTCCGCCCGGACCATCAAAATGGGCGATCCCGGAGGCCAGGGACGGGAAGTGTGAACGCAGGCTCTCGACGTCGAGGGGCATGAGGTCCTTTCGGATGGCTGGCAGACGTTGCTCAAGCCTAAGGGGGAAACCCGCGAGAGGTGGGCAGGACTCTACCGCCGCTACCCGGACGCTTGTACGCTGTGCAACAGAACCCGTCGATGCACTTGCGGCCCGAAGGCTGGAGCCTCGGGGAACGCTGCGGAAACCACCGCGTCGTTGTCGTCGGGCTGGTGAACGGACACATTATGGCTGACGCAACCGATCCGGTCATTGCTGTGCGGGGGCTGGGGAAGGTATTCGGAAAAACCCACGCACTGGACGGTCTCGACCTGTCGGTCGGCGCCGGTGAGGTGCATGGGTTTCTTGGCCCAAATGGGGCAGGGAAGTCGACCACCCTGCGGATCCTGCTCGGCCTCATCCGGCCCTCCTCGGGCACTGTCACCGTCTTTGGTGCCGATCCGTGGCGTGAACCGGTCCGCACCCACCGGGATCTCGCCTATCTGCCCGGGGACGTGAGTCTCTGGCCCAACCTGTCCGGTGGAGAGGTCATCGATCTCCTCACCGGGCTGCGCGGTGGCGCTGATGAAGCCTTGCGGACCCGCCTGATCGATGACTTCGAGTTCGATCCACGGCGAAAGAGCCGCACCTATTCGAAGGGCAACCGGCAGAAGGTTGCCCTCATTGCGGCATTCGCGCGGCCTGCCCGGCTATACGTCCTGGATGAACCGAGCTCAGGGCTGGACCCGATCATGGAGTCGGTGTTTCGCCGGGAGATCCGGCGGGTGCACGACGACGGCGCCACCGTGCTGCTCTCCAGCCATATCCTGAGCGAGGTGGAACAGCTCTGTGACCGGGTGACGATTATCCGTTCGGGCCGGGTGGTCGAGTCGGGCTCGCTGGCCGAACTCCGGCACCTCAAGTTGACCCACTTTCGGGTGGAGGGAGTCGACGCCGGACTCCTGGCCCGCCTTCCGGGTGTCCAGGACGTTCACGACGACGGCCTGGCCGCCGAATTCGAGGTGGAGGCCGCCAATCTCCCGTCCGTCCTGGAGGGAATCGCTGCCGTCAGGCCCACCGGTCTGACCATTTCCCCGCCATCACTCGAGTCGCTGTTCCTGCGCCACTACGCCGAGCCATCCTGATGTCCGAAATTCTCCGGCTTGCGTTGGCGCAGCTCCGGCGGGACCGGATTCTGCTGCCGATCTGGATCCTGGGCATTGCCTTGCTGGGTTATGTCACAGCCACCGCGGTGGCCAGCGAGTTTAGCGAGACGGGTGACCGGCGGGCGATCATCGCCGTGGCTGCAGCGAACCCTTCACTGCTGTTCCTGCGCGGGCTGCCGGACGGTTTTAGCCTTGGTGCGGTGGTGTTTTTCCAGGGGTTTGCGTTCACCGCCCTGTTGGCGGGCTTGATGAGTACGTTCCTGGTCATTCGCCATACCCGCGCCGACGAGGAACTGGGGCGTGCGGAACTCATCGGGTCCACACTGCTCCCCCGTGCCGCACCGCTCGCCGCCACGCTGCTGGTGGGCGGCGCCGCAAACCTCCTGCTTGCCGGTTGCGTGGCGGCCGGCTTCCTGGCTGCTGGGCTGCCATCCCCCGGGTCCATCACGGCTGGTCTTGCCGTCGGTGCAGTGGGACTGTTTTTTGTCCCGGTGGCGGCCCTAGCCGCACAGGTGATGCCGTCGGGGCGCAGCGCCAACGGGGTAGCCTCAAGCCTGGTGGGTGCTGCCTACCTGCTACGAGGTATCGGCGACGCAATCGGTACGCCCAGTGCGGACCTCACCCAGGTCACGAGTGGCTGGATTTCGCTGATGTCGCCGATCGGGTGGGGACAACGTTCCCGACCCTTCACCACGGCGGACACTGCGCCGCTATTCGTGCTTGCGGTGGCCGCAGTTGCTGTAGGTGCGGCGGTCCTGATTATCAGGGACCGCCGGGACTTGGGCGCCAGTCTGTTTCCTGAGCGGGCAGTAGCCTCTCGCGGAAGGCTCACGTCCTTCCTCGGTTTGGCGTGGATTCTGCAGCGTCCCACCCTCGTTGGCTGGTGTTGTGGCGCAGCTGTACTGGGCGGCCTTGCCGGCGGGCTCGCACCAGTGGTCACCGATGCGGTGGCTGGCAACACCTCCCTCGAAGAGCTGATCGGACGGCTGGTCCCCGGCAGCCGGACGGATATTGTCGACGTTTTTACCACCGCCCTGCTCGGCATCGCCGGTGTCCTCGCTGCCGCCGCTGGCATCCAGGGGATTCTCAGGTTGCGGGCCGAGGAAACCGAGGGCAGGGCGGAACTGCTTATGACGGTGCCTAAGTCCAGGACCCGCTGGCTTGTCGCCAATCTCCTGTTGGCTATCGCTTCCGCGACCGTGGTGGCGGCTGTCGCAGGAGCTGCTGCCGCCGTCGGGCTGTCTCTGACTGGCTCGGCAGGGACGCCAGCAATCCAGCTGGTCGCCGCGAGCCTCGTCCATGTACCAGCGGCCGCGATTTTCATCGCCGCACCCGCTGTCATCTTCGCCGCTGTTCCCCGGTGGAGTGTAGGGGCCGGTTGGGGCCTTCTGACGGGCGGGCTGGTGCTCGGCCAGTTTGGCGAGTTGCTGGGCCTGCCGGAGTGGCTGCAGGCAGTGAGCCCGTTTCATCATTCCCCGGCCATGCCGGTTGAAGCTTTCGATCCCGTCCCGATTGTGGTGATGGGCCTCGTAGCGGTTGGGGGTGCAGTCCTCGCCGCGTACCTCATCCGGCACCGCGATCTCGCTGGCTGAACCAACCCCTTCCCTCCTAGATCCCGACATCCCGTCGTTGCAAGGCGACAGCGCTGAGTCCGGCGAGCGCTGCCGAGATACCCCATAGCCAGGCGGCAGCGCCCCAGTCCGCCCCATTGGCCACCGGCGAGTTTCCATACGCCCAGTGGTAGGGCGAGAGGTTCAGCAGCCACTGAAGGTCGGGGCTTTGGCGTCCGACGGCGTTGGATACGTAGCTCAGCACTGCGACCCCGGCACCGGCCGCAAGACCATAAAGCCTCCTGCCACTCACCGCCCCGACAAACAGGGCGGCCATCCCACTGAGGAGCGCGAGTCCCCCGAACAGGACCGTCGCACCAAAGAGGTCCTGAGTCTGAATCCCCAGCTCAGCGGGCTCGTTGAGGAGCAGCACGAGGATGAAGACGACGGCCGCGAGCGCGACAGTGCGCACCGCAATCGCCAGGGCCCGCTCCAACACCACTTGGGGTCTGGTGACCGCGTGCGCCAGCGTCAGTTCCAACTGGCCGGACTCCTCATCACCGGCCACCGCCGACGCACCCCAGGACACCGACGCGATGGTCAGGAGCAGGAAGCCGATCAGCCCAAAGATGGTGGCCTGCGTGTACCCGGGACCCGAGGCGATCTGATCATAGTTCAGTGCTCTGGTCATCTCCGGAGGGAGCGCATTGATCATGTCCTGCATCTCGTCGCTGTTCCCGAGGGAAGGAAACAGTGGCAGGTACACCAGGATGGCGGCGGCGAGCCCCACGGCCCAGGCCAGGGTGGATCGCCAGTGATCAAGCAGCGCGCGCCTGAACAACGGCAGGATCCTGGCTGGGTCGGTCCGGCCGTCCCGGGTGGCTGGCGGTGCCGAATGACTCATGACCGGCTCCGCTCGCTGAATCCACGGGGGCCGGCCACGTCACCGCGGCGACCGGAAGCACCGGCAGCACTGGCAGCGCCCGTCCCACCGGTGCCTCCGTTCCTGCCGGTGCCATCGTTCCTGCCGGTGCCATACAGGGTGAGCACTGATTCCTCGAGATCGGGTTCTTCGATGACCAGATCGGCGAGTTGGAGCGGTGCCAGGGCACGGATCAACGGCCGGATGGCACCCTCGTGGGTGGCCGAGATTTCGGTGAGCTCGCCGGCCGTCTGAACTTCGATGGTGTGCAACCCCGGTACGTGCCGGAGCAGCAGCTCCAGCTCGGGCCCGGGGACACCGGTCACCGCGATCCGGATCTGGCGGTGGGCACCCTCCCGGAGGACTGAGACGCTTGAGACCTGGACGATGTCGCCGTCGCGCAGGATAGCGACCCTGTCCGCGGCCTGCTGGACCTCGCTCAGGACATGTGAACTCAGGAAGATGGTCTGCCCCCGCTGCTGGGCTTCGCGCAGGAGTGCCCGGAACTCCTGCTGCATGAGCGGGTCGAGGCCACTGGTTGGTTCATCCAGAATCAGCACTTCGGGGTCATGCATGAAAGCCTGCACGAGCCCCAGCTTCTGTTTGTTGCCTTTGGACAGTTTGCGGGTGTGGCGGTCCAGGTCCAGGTTGAAGCGTTCCGCCAGCTCGTCCGCTCGCCCCGGCCGCACCGCACCGCTGATCGCCGCATAGTGCGCCAGCAGCCGGCGTCCGGTGATCCGTTGCTCAAGGAATAGCTCACCCGGCAGGTAACCGATTTTGCGCCGCAGTTTAGGTCCCGCAGCGCCCGGATTCTCACCCAGAATCCTGATACTCCCGGCGCTCGGTCTGATGATGTCGAGCAGGCACCGCATGGTGGTGGTTTTTCCTGCACCGTTGGGCCCGATAACGCCGAAGACTTCGCCGCGTTCCACCCCAAAATTGATGCCGTGCAGGACATCCCGGCGACCAAACGATTTCCGGAGGCCCTTGACCTCGATCACCTGGCCCATGGCACGCACCACCTTCCTGAGTTCACAGCTTACAAGCAGTCCTCCCTCAGCCACAGTAGAACGTATGTTCTAATATATTCATGCGATGGGCTGGTCAGAGTACGACGACGACGCCGGCTCCTCAGGAGCCGCTGCTGCCCCTGAGCGGCCTGGTCCGGACTGTCAGGACGCCAGAATTTGCGGGCATCACGTTCCACGAGGTGCTCGCCAAGTCGGCGCTGAACCGGGTACCCGGCAATTCCAGCATGCCGTTCCACTGGACCATCAACCCCTACCGCGGTTGCTCCCACGCCTGCGTCTACTGTTTCGCTCGAAAGACTCACAGCTACCTGAACCTCGACACTGGGTTGGACTTCGACTCCCAGCTGGTGGTCAAGACCAATGTGGGTGAAGTGGTGCGCCGCGAACTGTCCCGCCGGTCTTGGCAGCGGGAACATGTCGCGATGGGCACCAACACCGATCCGTACCAGCGGGCCGAGGGCCGCTACCGGCTGATGCCCGACATCATCACCGCGCTCGCCGATTCGGGGACACCGTTCTCCATCCTCACGAAGGGCACCCTCCTGGCACGGGATATCCCGCTCCTGAAGAAAGCATCTTCAGCGGTGCAGATTGGGATGGGAATCTCGCTCGCCATTATCGACCCCGTCCTAGCCCATGCGGTGGAACCCGGTACACCCAGCCCCAAGGCACGGCTCGAGCTGATCAGCCGCCTGCGCGACGCTGGATTGCCCTGCGGGGTTCTGGCAATGCCGATCCTGCCGTGGCTGACCGACGATGACGAGTCACTCGATGCATTGTTTGGCGCACTGGCCGCTGCCGGTGCCACTGGAGTCTCGGCGGGCGCACTTCATCTACGGCCCGGGGCCCGGGAGTGGTACCTGGAATGGCTGGCGGAGAATCACCCGGCGCTGGTGGGCCGGTACCGGCGCCTGTATCGCGGCGGGAGCTATGCATCCAAGGAGACCGCACCTGGCTGTCGGGGCGGATTCGGCAGCACCGGGCTAATCACGGGTTCACCTCCGGGGCGCAGTTCTTTCGAGAGCTTCAGCCGGGACCTCCCGGAGTCAGCGAAACGGCTGCTACGTCTACCGTGCGCCCTGCACACGCTACGGATGCGGAGCCGACACTGTTCTAGAACCGGCACTGTTCTAGAGCCAGCACTGTTCTAGAGCCAGCACTGTTCTAGAAGCGGCGCCAGAGCTCCCCGGCCTACTGTTGAGCCGCTCCGGCATGGCAGGTCTGCGTCAGCACCGCGTCAACGATGGGGCGGTCGGCAGGGATCCAGGCGAGGTCGGCCAACTCAGTGGAACCGGCAAGGGGAACCCAGGAGAGAACATCATGGTCTTCCAGCGGCCGGGGTTCACCGGTGGTGACTTCGGCTAGCCAGACCCGCATGACGGCGCGTTCGTTCAGCGCCCAGCCACCGGGTACCGGCCCGACGATCTCAGCGCCGAGCTCAACTTCGACCCCAAGCTCCTCCAGGAGCTCCCGATGCAGTGCGGCTGTGTCCGTTTCCCCCGCCTCGACCTTCCCCCCGGGGAATTCCCACATGCCGGCGAACTGCTCGGGCGCCGTGCGACGGGCGGCAAGCAGCCGGGTGGGGCGAGTCAGGGAATCGACGATCGCTGCGCCGACAATCTGGCGGGGTAACTGGTCAGCTGGCACGAACCGAGTGTAGCTGGCGGTACCGGCCCGGCTACAGTTGAAATAGACAACGGCGTCGATGCGTTGCGCTCTACAGAGCAACGCCACCAACACCATCTGATGCCGAAACGAGTTCCATGTCTGACGCCCGACGCACCCTCACCCCACGGCAGCTGAACTTCGCCATCATCGCCCTCGCCATGGGCGGCTTCGGTATCGGCACCACCGAGTTCGCCATCATGGGTCTCCTGCAGGAGATGGTGGGCGACCTTGATATCTCCATTCCCGAGGGTGGGCATGTCATCTCGGCCTACGCGATCGGCGTCGTCATCGGCGCTCCCCTGCTCGCTGCCCTCGGCGCCCGGTTGCCCCGCAAAGGGATGGCGCTGGGGCTGATGGTTCTCTTCACCGTCGGGAACCTGTCGTCCTATTTCGCCGCCGACTACGGCTGGCTGTTGTTTTCCCGTTTCATGTCGGGTCTCCCCCACGGCGCGTACTTCGGCATCGCGGCTGTCATTGCCGCGTCCCTCTCGGCGCCCACGCGCCGGGCGCACGCCGTGGCCATGGTGATGCTGGGGCTCAGTATCGCCAACGTCATCGGGGTACCGTTCGCCACCTGGTTGGGTCAGATGTTCGGGTGGCGGACCATGTTCCTTCTGGTCGGTGTCATTGGGGTGGTCACTATCTGGATGATTTCCCGCAGCGTCCCTCACCAGCAGGTCCTGCAGAATGCGAGTATCCGCCGCGAGCTGGGCGCCTTGCAACGTGGCCAGGTGTGGATGACGCTGCTGATCGGCACAGTTGGCTTCGGCGGTTTCTTCGCTGTCTACTCCTACATCTCCCCGACCATGACCGAGGTCACGGGCCTACCCGAAGCGACCTTGCCGTTCGTCGTTGCCCTCTATGGTCTGGGCATGGTGACCGGGAACATTATTGGCGGCCGCCTGGCCGACATTTCCGTGATGGGCACCATCTACTGGGTGATGGGCGTGATCGCCGCCGCACTGGTGGCGTTCTCCTTCGCCGTTCAATGGGCGCCAACCGCCCTGCTGTTCGTCTTCCTGGTCGGTGCGATTGGCGCCATGCTGATTCCGTCGCTTCAGGTCCGCCTGCTCGACGTCTCCCCTGACGCGCCGTCCCTCGCCTCGTCCCTGAACCATGCAGCACTCAATATTGCCAACGCCCTGGGCGCGTTCCTGGGCGGCGCGGTGATCGCCGCTGGCTGGGGGTACACGGCTCCGGCACTGGTCGGTGCGGTGTTGGCCGTCATCGGGCTTGCTGTGGCCTTGGTCAGCGGGCGGATGGACCGGGGAACCAGGACGCCCCGGCCGACTGAACATTCGGCGGTCGGCCAGGGCCTCAGCTGAGGCGCTGCGCCCTCGCGGAGGCGTAAAGGCAGACGGTTGCGGCGGTCCCCACGTTGAGGCTTTCGGCCCGACCATAGATGGGCACTGCCACCCGGTGGTCCGCGCCCTTCAAAACGACGTCGGGAAGCCCCTGCGCTTCGTTACCGAAGAGCCAGGCCGTCGGGGCTTCCAATCTAGCTGCACTGCTCCCGTCCCCAGCGTTCTCGGCTGAGGGTGCCAGCCGCCGTCGTGCACTGCCTTCCTGCAGGGTGTCGAGGTCGACGTCGCCGTATCCGTCGGCTGCCAGCACGGTGATCCCGCGCTCCCGCAGCGAGGTGAGCACCAGGTCAAGGTCGGCGCCCAGGACCACCGGCAAGTGAAACAGTGACCCGACAGTTGACCGGACAGCCTTCGGGTTGTAAAGGTCAACGCTCGACGACGTCAACACCACCGCGTCGGCGCCCGCGGAATCGGCTGCCCGCAGGATGGTTCCCGCGTTGCCGGGATCGCGCACTTCCACCATCACGGCAACTAGCCGGGGCTCCCTGGCGAGCATCGCTTCGAGCGGGACATCGACAAACGAACACACCGCGATGACACCCTGTGGCGTCACCGTCGAAGACATTGCGGCCAGCACTTCCTCAGTCACCAGCCGTGGCGCTGGCTGTCCTTCGAACAGCCCAAGCTCGGCGTGCCGGTCCAGGCATTCCTCGGTGATGAACAGTTCCTCGATGACCTCCGGCTCGCCCGCAGTGTGGCGCGCCGAATGCAATGCCAATGCTTCCCGAACGGATTGAGGCCCCTCGGCGAGAAACCGGCCCTGCCTTAAACGGGCCGGACGCCCAGCGAGCCGAGCCACTTCCTTGACCCGATCAGCTCGGGGGTTGGTCATGGGCGGTGCCGCTGGGCGTCCGGTGTTAGTCATGTACTGATGTTCTCAGTATTTTGGGTCTTCCCCGTAATCCGGGTGAGACCGAACCGAGAAGGGTAAAACGAAAGCTTAGGCGTTTGCCTTGGCTGGTGCCTTGGTGGCTGACGCCTGGGCGCCGGCTGGTGCTGAGGTGTCAGCAGGCAGCGAATCCTTGGCAATCTGTACCAGTGCGGAGAACGCGTTGGCGTCAGATACTGCAAGCTCGGCCAGCATACGGCGGTCAACCTGGATCTCGGCGGCCTTCAGGCCCTGGATCAGACGGTTGTAGGTCAGGCCGTTGGCGCGGGACGCAGCGTTGATGCGCTGGATCCAGAGGCGACGGAAGTCACCCTTGCGCTTGCGACGGTCACCGTAGCTGTACACAAATGAGTGCAGCAGCTGCTCTTTGGCCTTGCGGTACAGGCGTGAACGCTGCCCACGGTAGCCCTTCGCCCGCTCGAGAATTACCCGACGCTTCTTGTGGGCGTTTACCGCCCGCTTCACACGTGCCACGTGCGTACTCCTTCAGTAGATCTACCGGGTGATGATGTTCAGCGCTGTCCTGCAGTGTGCAGGAGACTGGCGCAAGCCCGGTTAAGTGGTTTGGGTGAGTTAGATGCCGAGCATCTTTTTGATGACCTTGGTGTCGGCCTTCGAGACGATCTTGTCGCTACCGAGACGGCGAGTCAGCGTGGAGGGCTTGTGCTCCAGGTAGTGGCGGCGGTTAGCCTGCTGGCGCTTGAGCTTGCCGCTTCCGGTCAGCTTGAAACGCTTCTTGACACCACTGTGGGTCTTCATCTTCGGCATGAGAACCGATCTCCTTTGGTTTCCACCAGCTGTTGCAGGCGGGTCGTACGGCACCCGCGGGGGTGCCTGCGGGTTTATTCGGGCGCCTGGCGGCTCCGGGGGACGTAATCCCTAGTCGGAGGTTCCGGGCTTAGGCCGGCTCGGCGTGCTCCGGGGAGCTGCCTTGCTGGCAGGTTTGGGTGTTGCTGGCTTGGGCATGGCCATCGGCTTGGGAGCCGCGGTTGGCTTCGGCGCTGCAGCGGGCTTGGGAGCAGCTGCTGGTTTCTCAGCTGCCTTCGCACCGGCCGCCTTGGCTGGAGCCTTCGGTGCTTCAGCAGCGGCTTTCTCGGCAGCTTTCGCTGCCTTGGCTGCCTCGGCTGCTGCGACTTCCTGATCCGCCTTGTCCTGGATAGCCTTCTCGCGGTCGACGATTTCCTGCGCCGCGGCCTCCTTGGCTGCAACTTCGGCCGCAATCACTTCCTGTGCTGCGGCTTCTTCGGCCGCCTCCTGGGAAGCGGTGGTTGAGTAGCCGTCAGGCAGCAGGTCCGCGAGGCTCTGCGTCATGGGCGCCTTGTCCGGGGTGGTATCCACCTTCTCGGTACCAGCCTTCACTGCCTCATTCGCAGCCTTGGCATCGGCGCGCTGGGTAGCGCGTCGCGCTTCAGCCTTTGCCTCAGCCTTGTTCTTGACCGGACCAATGACCATGACCATGTTGCGACCGTCGATGCGGGGGGTCGATTCAACGATTCCCACCTCGGCAACGTCCTCAGCGAACTTCTGCAGCAGGCGAATACCCATTTCGGGTCGCTGCTGCTCGCGTCCACGGAACTGAATCATGGCCTTGACCTTGTCGCCTGCGCCCAGGAAGCGCATTGCATGTCCGCGCTTGGTCTCGTAATCATGAGTGTCAATCTTCAGGCGGAACCGGATCTCCTTGAGAACGGTGTTCGTCTGGTTCTTGCGCGCCTCACGAGCCTTGACCGCGGCCTCATACTTGTACTTGCCAAAATCCATGAGCTTGGCAACCGGAGGCTTGGCCTGCGGTGCAACCTCAACAAGATCCAGGTCTGACTCGGAGGCAAGACGGAGAGCATCCTCAATACGGACGATGCCTACCTGTTCGCCCGCAGGTCCTACCAACCGCACCTCTGGGACGCGGATACGATCATTGATTCTTGGCTCGCTAATGTGTTGCTCCTGAAATCTTTGAAGTAATACCACCTGCAATAGAAGAAGGCCCCCGACTGCACGTGCAATCAGAGGCCTCGATGATCGGTTACTTCCACTGCGAGTGGAAGCGTACTGTCAAGAAATGTCTTGACGATCGTACGTACCGACCTGTTACCCGGCTGCCACCATGTTTCGCAACGAAACACCTGGCAATCGCGGGTGGGAGGAAACTCCGCTTGCAAACTGGAAGTGATCTTTTTCATGCCCCGTGTGGGCGCATGAAATAGTGACCTCCAGTCGGTCTGTGACAAGCTTACCAGCATGAGTACTCCGGCCAGTAATCCAGACAGCGAACGCAACATCTTCCAGGCACCCGGCGACGACGGCGGTTCCGCTGGCGCCCCGGACCAGCCATCACTCCAGGACCCCCTGGACCAAACCGCCGACGACGGTCGCCAGGTTCGCCGCGACATCGCCGAGGTGAGTGCCGTGGAGCTGATCATGACCTCCGCGCTGCACCTGATGAGCGCCGCAGCCGTGAAATGCGGCCTGGCAGAAGGCGACGACGCCGAGGAACTCAAGGATCTTGACGAGGCCCGCAAGATCATCACGGCACTGGCCGGGTTTGTCACTGCCGCTGCCCCCGAGATCGGTGGCCAGCACGCCGGGCCGCTGCGCGACGGGCTCCGCTCACTGCAGCTGGCCTTCCGCGAAGCGTCGGTCATTCAGGACGCGCCAGGTCAGGGCCCCGGCGAAAAATTCACCGGCGCGGTCAACTAGCCCGCCGTCGTCGTACCTGCTGGGCGCCTAGGCCCAGCAGGCAGATCAGTACCGCGACCGACCCCACGGCGGTGAAGGCCGCGGACGGGCCCACCGTGTCGATGGTGATGCCGGCCAGTGGTGCACCCAGCGCCACCCCCGAGGTGAGTGCCGAGCCATACCATCCCATCGCCTCGCCACGCCGTTCCTCGACCACCAGGTCGGCCACCCGTTCGGACGCCGCCGACAGGACCGGTGCGCACAATAGTCCCGGCAGGATCGAGAGCAGGCACAGTGCCAGTGTGTTTTCGGCGAAACCCATGGGGATGGTGAACAGCCCCATGAGCAGGAGGAGCACCAGCGGGGACACCGGCCGGTGCAGCGCACCATAGATCAGGCCGCCCACCACCGATGCGGCACACCAGGCGGCGAAGACCAGCCCGAGTTCACCCTCCCGGCCCGAATCCTCGAGCGCGGCGACGATCCCCACCTCGGTACCGGCCAGCACCAGTCCTGCCCCGGCAGCCACCACCAGGACCACCGCCACCGCCACCGTCAGCCAGACGAAGCTGCCCGCCAGCCGCTCCTTGACCCGCTGACGTCCCTTCGCCCCTTGACGACCGTGTGCTGCGCGTCCCCCCGGGTACAGTTCGGCCGACGCTTCGGTGACGTGCGCTGGCGCCGATGCGACCAGCGCACCGACGGCGGCGGCCTCGTCCTCGGCTTCGGTCGGGGGCCGGGAGACAGCTCCCAGCTGCTCGCTCCGGGTCGGTGGGTTGAACCACATCAGGAAGAGACCGGCACCGGCGGTGGCCAGCCCCACCAGGGTGAGGCCAAAGACCGTCGAGACCTGGGTGGCCAGGACGACGCCCAGCGCCGGTCCCACCATGAAGATCATTTCGGTGCTGATCGCGTCAAGGGTGAACGCGGTCCGTCGCTTCTCCCCGGACACCATCACGCCCAGGGACTGGCGAACCACCGAGAAGGCGGGCAGGGTAAACAACCCACCGATCAGGGCGGCGACGAGCAGCCACTCGTAGGACAGCTGGGGTGCCACAGACCAGATCACCGCTTCGGCGATCACGGACGGAATCAGTGCCTTGCGCAGCCCCGCGCTGTCGACCCGACGGCCCCGCCAGGGTGCGCCGACGGCGATGCCAATCGTCAGAAGAGCCGCGACAGCGCCGGCTTCCGCGTACCCACGGTCGAGGGTCTGCACCACATGAAGGGTCAGCAGGACCCCGGCCGCGGAGTGCGGGAATCTGGCGATCATTCCGACGATGAGCAGACGCCGCACCGGGACAATACGGAGCAGCTCCCGGTAGAGGGCAAAATTCACTGGTTCACTCTTCTGCGGGTCCGCCCGCACGTCCTCAGCGGGTCAGTACCACCTCAAGGGAGTCGACCCGTTCCACAAATTCTGTATTGGCCCGCAGCCGGTCCTGCAGTTCCTGGACCACCGTCTGGACCGCTTCCCCAGCCAGCCCGTCTCGCAGCGTGATCTGGAGCCGCACTTCGGGGCCCGGTCCGCCGCCGGATGCCAGTGTACCGTCTGCCGCGCGGGCCGGAACCCCGCTTCCGGGACCCAGCGCTACCCGCAGGATCGCTGGCTCCTTACCGGTGATCTGGGCGACCAGGTCGGCGATGCTTGGGTCGCTGTAGGCCGGCCGCCACTGGTGCTGCTGGGCCAGCGCCCACATGGCGGGGCGACGCACAACGAAGGTGAAGTGTGCGCCCGGATCGATGACCAGCAGCTGCGCTCCGTCGGCGACCGCCGACAGCGCCGCACGCGGCGCGTAAACGGCCACGGGCCTGGCTTCCGGATGCCACGCGGCCAGTGCAGCAACAGAGCTGAAGACCGGCAGCGCCGTGCGGCCATCGGGTGCTTTGAGCGTGACCAGGGCCATGTCGGCCTCCTTGTCGCCCTCCGGTGCTCCCCCGCCGTGGCCGTGGTCGGCGTGCGAGTGAGGGTCGTCGGGCGCGGTTTCCCCGGCGAGCTGGGCTACCACGGGTACGAAAAGTCTCACCCCGGCGAGGGCGGCGAGCACTCCCGTTTCGTCGCTGGTCCCGGCCAGCAGCCGGTCGATTGCCTCGGTGTAGGCGGGCGGTGCGGCGCCGTCGTCGTCGTCGAAGTTGTGCAGCGGGTTACCCTCGCCGCTCAGGTCACGGCCTTCCCAGGCCTGCCCCGCGGAATCGGCGGTGTTGGCCGCCAGGGCAGCGGCGATATGTGCGGGGAGTTGCCGCTCGCTCACATCCGGGATGCCGGGTGCCCGGCGATGTCGAGCGCCTGGGGCAGCGTGAAGGCGCCGGCGTACAGCGCCTTGCCCACGATTGCACCTTCCAGTCCGTGTGGCACCAGCTGGCGCAGCGCCGCGAGGTCCTCGAGGCTTGAGATTCCACCCGATGCGACCACGGGCTGCGAGGTCCGCTCAAGCACCTGCTGAAGTAGTTCGAGGTTGGGGCCGCGGAGCGTGCCGTCCTTGGTGACGTCTGTGACCACGTACCGGGAGCAGCCCGCGTCTTCGAGGCGCTGCAGGACTTCCCACAGGTCGCCGCCTTCTTCGGTCCAGCCGCGGGCTGCCAGGGTGGTGCCCCGGACGTCCAGGCCGACGGCGATCTTGTCGCCGTAGCGGGCGATGGCCGCAGCGGTCCACTCCGGGTTTTCCAGGGCTGCGGTGCCGAGGTTCACCCGGTGCGCGCCGAGTTCCAGGGCTGCGTCGAGGGAGGCGTCATCGCGGATTCCCCCGGACAGCTCCACCTTGATGTCGAGTTCGTTAATCACGCGTCCGAGCAGTTCGCGGTTTGAGCCCCGGCCGAAGGCTGCGTCAAGGTCCACCAGGTGCACCCATTCGGCGCCGTCCTGCTGCCAGGCGAGGGCCGCCTCGAGGGCGTCACCGTAGCCCGTTTCGCTGCCGGCCTCGCCCTGGACCAGGCGGACAGCCTGCCCGTCGACGACGTCGACGGCAGGAAGCAGTTCGAGAATGGGGGATTCAGTAAAGGGGCTCATCGGGTGTTGTGACTCTTTCGTAGCTGTCGGAGGTCTGGAATCAGATGTCGGTCAGGGTCAGGAGGTAGGCAGCGAGGAGCGCCATTCCCGCCAGGACCCAGAAGCTGATGATCAGGGCCTTGGGTAGTTCCTGCCGCCGGAAGGAGATAGCCCCACCGATCAACAGGCCCGCGAGCCCCATCAACACTATGCTCCACATGACTACCGCAGCCCGGCTGTCCAGTTGGAGAGCAGACGGGCCCCGGCGTCACCGGACTTTTCGGGGTGGAACTGGGTGGCGCTGAGGGGACCGTTTTCCACGGCGGCAATGAACTGACCGCCGTGGTCCGCCCAGGTCACCATTGGGGGCTTCATGGCTGGCTGGGTGACCTCGAACTTCCACTGCTGCACGCCGTAGGAGTGCACAAAGTAGAACCGTTCGTCCTCGATGCCTTCGAACAGTTGTGACCCCTCGGCTGCCTTCACCGTGTTCCAGCCCATGTGCGGGACGACGTCAGCCTGCAACCGTTCAACGGTGCCTGGCCACTCGCCCATGCCCGCGGTCCGGACGCCGTGCTCGACGCCCTCCTCGAAGAGGATCTGCAGGCCGACGCAGATGCCAAGCACTGGCCTGCCGCCCGCCACCCGCCGGCCGATCATGCGCAGTGCATCGACATCCTTCAGACCCTTCATCACGGTCGCGAAGGCTCCGACGCCGGGCACCACCAACCCGTCGGCGTTCAGGACATCGTCGGGTTTGGCGCTCAACGTCACTTCAGCGCCGACGTGTTCCAGGGCACGGACCGCTGAACGGATGTTCCCCGAACCGTAGTCCAGAACCGTTACGCGTGGCGCACTCATAGTGCCCCCTTGGTGGACGGGATGCCCTCCACGCGTGGGTCCGGTTCCACTGCAGCGCGCAGCGCCCGGGCGAACGCCTTGAACTGGGCTTCGACAATGTGGTGTGGATCCCGTCCACCCAACACCGTCATGTGCAGACAGATCTGGGCATGCAGGGTGATCGCCTCGAAGACGTGCCGGGTCAGCGAGCCGGTGAAGTGCCCTCCGATCAGGTGGTATTCCTGGCCTGCGGGCTCACCCGTGTGCACCAGGTATGGCCGGCCGGAGATGTCGACGACGGCGTTGGCCAGCGCCTCATCCAGGGGCACCGTCGCTTCGCCGAACCTGCGGATCCCGGCCTTCGTCCCCAGGGCCTCCCGGAGCACCTCGCCGATGGTGATGGCGACATCCTCGACGGTGTGGTGGACATCGATGTGCGTGTCACCGGTGGCTCGGACCGTGAGGTCGATCAGTGAGTGCTTGGCCAGCGCAGTCAGCATGTGGTCGTAGAACGGCACCGAGGTGCTGATCTCCGCGCGTCCGGTGCCGTCAAGATCGAGCTCGACAAACACCGACGACTCGCTGGTGGTCCGTTCCCGGCTCGCAGTGCGTCCGACAGTGGTTTCCACGCTCATGGCTATCCTTCGATTGGTACGTAGCGGATGGGTGACGGTAGGGACAGCACCGGGCGCCGCTTGGAAAGGGTCTATCACCAGTCTAGGAGACGGTCCCCTCCAGCAGGGCACCGAGGGTGTCGAGGAACGCTGTGGTTTCCGTCTCGGTGCCTGCGGTGACCCGGAGGTGACCGGGAATACCGACGTCGCGAATCAGCACTCCCCCGTCGAGCAGGCCCTGCCAGATGCGGTGCGGGTCGTCCAGTCCGCCGAAGAGAACGAAATTGGCGTCCGAGGGCACCGGGGTCAACCCGAGGTGTTGGAGACTGGTCACTATCCGATCGCGTTGCACCTTGATGTTTTCCACGTTGGCAAGCAATCGGTCAGAGTGGGTCAGGGCCGCGTTCGCTGCCGCCTGGGTGATGGCCGAAAGGTGGTACGGCAACCGGACCAGGCGCAGCGCGTCAGCAACCTCGGGGGCCGCCGCCAGGTAACCGAGCCTCGTCCCGGCCATCGCGAAAGCCTTGCTCATGGTGCGTGACACCACAAGACGTTCCCGGCCCGCCAGCAGGCTGAGGGCGCTGACGGTGCCTGCGTGGGCGAACTCGGCATAGGCCTCATCGACGATCACGATTGCCTGCGCGTCGCTGCCCGCCTCATAAACCGCTTCCACCACATCCAGGCCCAGCGCTGAGCCGGTCGGGTTGTTCGGCGAGCACAGGAAGACGAGGTTCGCGCCGGATTCGCGCACTTCGCGGGCCGCGTCGGCGGCGCTGAGCTCGAACCTGTCGTTACCCTGCCCTGCGATATAGCGGGTGCCGGTGCTGCTGGCCAGCAACGGATACATGGAGTAGGTCGGCGGGAAGCCGATGGCTGATCGACCCGGGCCGCCGAAGGCCTGCAGCAGGTGCTGCAGTACCTCGTTGGATCCGTTGGCGGCCCACAGGTTTTCGGGCGTCAGTCCGTGGCCGAGGTAGCGTGCGAGATTGGTCCGGAGTTCGGTGAACTCACGGTCGGGGTAACGGTTCAGCCCCCCGACCTCCCGGCTCACCGCATCAACGATTGCCTGCCGGACATCGTCCGGCACTCCATGGGTATTCTCATTGACGTTCAGGAGGATGGGGACATCCAACTGGGGTGCCCCGTAGGGGTGCTTGCCCCGCAGATCCTCGCGCAGGGGCAACCGGCTCAACCGCTCAAACTGTTCGCTCACCTGTCAAGGTTAAGCGTGGAGTGCTGCAGGTGCAGAATCGGCGGGCCTTCACCCTTCATCAGGATCTTCACCGCGTTCGCAGAAGCTCCGCACCCGGTGGCCGATACTGGCCGACCGGGTTGGAGGGTTCTGGGGGTGCAGTACTGGCTGTCGAGGAGTTACCGGTTGGTGGGGACATCCAGTTGCTGCCCTGCCTGCAGCACTGAGGTGCCCAGGCTGTTCAGTTCAACGATCTCGGAGACGACGATGCGCGGATCGCGGTCCGGAGCGAACTCGGTTGCCAGCTGCCAGATGGTTTCGCCGGCTGCGACGCTGACACTGACGGTCTCGGTCACCTCTCCGCCTTCAGCTGATGCCTTGGCAGGCGAGTTGAAAAATCCTGACAACATCAGAACGGCCGACGCGAGTAGCACGATCGGCAATCCGACCAACAGGAGCCGGCCCCTGCGGGTAAGCCGCAGCTTGGTGGCGCCGCTCGTGGTCGCGTCGCTTTCGGTGGTGGGGAAATTCTGGTGTGTGGTGATGACAGACATGGATACACCTCTCTGTACTCTCGAATCAGTCCATTCGGTCCTGGGGTATGAGCCCGGGACCAACCCTGAAGGTTGAAGGCGGTGTTCGAGCTAAAACCGGCGATTCCTGTTTTGTTCGAACTTATCTTCGAATTACTGCTTGTTTATTTTTAGCACTGATTGACGAACTTTGTCGAGACACGATCGAACAAATGTTTGAAAACGTGTCCTGACTCCCTTACCGTTAGGGCAAGGATGAAGGTTCGGGATCCAGCAGAAACCAGCACATCATCCGCCACTGACAAAATAAGCTCGGCCCCTGGAATCCAGGGATCTGCCGGGGTACATGGATTCTTATCGAAGGGACAGCGACCGTGAAAGAGTCCGACGCACCACTGGATGAACCGGCCTCCGACCTTGCCCCGGCTGACCCCGCCCCGGCCGTCCTGCCAGCCCGTGGCCGCCCGCGTGGGCGCCAGGTGCCCAAGGGCATGACGCCCCGCCAGAAGAAGATCCTTGAGACCATTCAGCGGGCCATCGGCACCAACGGGTATCCGCCCTCCATGCGCGAGATCGGAGACACGGTGGGGCTCGCCAGTCTCTCGAGCGTCACCCATCAGTTGTCGCAGCTCGAGCGGATGGGCTATCTCAGGCGCGATCCGAAGCGCCCCCGCGCCATGGAGATCCTGCTTCCGCTGACCCTCGACCATGATCAGCACAGCGGCGAAGAAGGATCGGGCCAGGGTACGACACCGGACGTCGGCGGCGCGATCGACGCAGCCATGGTTCCGATGGTGGGGCGGATCGCTGCCGGCGGCCCGGTGCTGGCCGACCAGGTAGTGGAAGATGTCATGCCGCTACCCCGCCAGTTGGTGGGACACGGCGATCTCTTCATGTTGCGGGTCTATGGCGATTCGATGATCGACGCCGCCATTTGCGACGGTGACTGGGTAGTGGTCCGGCGCCAGCAGGAAGCACAGAACGGTGACATCGTGGCCGCGCTCCTCGACGACGAGGCGACGGTGAAGACTTTCCGCCAGCGCGACAGTCACACCTGGCTGCTCCCCCAGAACACCCAGTACGAGCCGATCCTGGGAGACCTCGCCACGATTATGGGCAAGGTCGTCTCGGTGATGCGCGCCCTCTAACCCCCGGGCGTGGGTTTTCCTGCCAGCCGCTCCAGGACGCCGACCGCCGTCGTGCGATCGGTGGTGGACCAGAAAGGCGGCAGCGCGGCACGCAGGAATGATCCGTAGCGTGCGTTGGCGAGCCTGGAATCGAGGATCGCCACCACCCCCTTGTCTTCGGCTGCGCGGATGAGGCGTCCGGCGCCCTGAGCGAGGCGGACGGCCGCGTGGGTTGCCGAAACGCTCATGAAACCGTTTCCACCGGCCTTCGCTACGGCTCTCGTCCGCGCTGTCATGAGTGGGTCGTCAGGGCGCGGGAAGGGAATGCGGTCGATGGTCACCAGCCGGCACGACCGGCCTGGCACATCGACGCCCTGCCAGAGTGACATGGTGCCGAAGAGGCACGTGTCCGGCTCATCCGAGAATTGTTTGACCAGCGCCGACATTGACGATTCGCCCTGGCACAGGATCTCGAAGTCGACCCGTGGGCGCAGTGCTTCGGCTGCGTCTTCGGCCGCGCGGCGGGAGGAAAAAAGTCCCAGCGCCCCACCCCGCGATGCTTTCAGCAAGACCTCCAGTTCGTCGAGCTGCTCAGGCGAGGTGCCCCGCTCCGGCTTTGGAAGGTCCTTCGCGACATACAGGACGCCCTGCTTCGGGTAGTCGAAGGGGCTGCCGACGTCGACGCCGGTCCATGACGGCGCCGAGGCGCCCGCGAGACCGAGCGAACCGGCGACTGGACCGAATTCGGCCCCGATGGCGAGCGTTGCCGAGGTCAGGACCACTGTGTGATCGGCGAACAGGCCTTCCCGCAGCTTCCCGGCCACGGACAGTGGCGCGATGTTGATGGTCGCGGGTGCGTCGTCGTCGGGCTGTGAATACCCGGTGCCCGGTGAGAAGGTGCTTGGCCGTGAGGCCCAGAGCACCTCACCGGCCGGTGTCGCCGTCAGAAGCCGCTCGCAGAGTTCGAAGACGGCGAGGACGTGGGACTTCGCCATCTGCCGGCCACCGTCTGCCGGGGTCGGTCCGTCTCCTTTGGCGTCCGACAGGACGGCCCGGCAGGCTTCGCGGACCTGGGTGATCGCCGTTTCCTGCTCCTCGGTGAGTCCGGCAGCCATTAATCCCGTGGGGATCCCGGCGACTGTTGACTCGAAAAAGCGGTTTGCGGAGTCGAGGCCCTCGGTGGCGATTGACAGATGACGGCGGGCCGCCGACGCCGCAGCGGAAATCATCCCCGCCGATAATTGTCCGGACACCGCGCCGGTGACCCGGTCATGCAGTTCGTGGGCTTCGTCGATGACGACGACGTCGTACTCGGGGAGCACCGCCAGCCCCTCGAAGGCACTGATCGCGAGCATTGCATGGTTGGTGATGACGATATCCGCGTCGCCCGCCTTGGCCCTGGCCCGTTCGCTGAAGCATTCCGCCGCGACCGGGCACTTTTGGGCGCCAAGACATTCCATGCTGGTCACGGACACCTGCCGCCACGCCTGCTCGCTCACCCCGGGAGTCAGCTCGTCCCGGTCACCCGTGTCGGTGGTTTCGGCCCACTCCCGGAGCCTGACAACCTCGCGGCCCAGCGGGGTGGCCGGGCCGGCGGAGGGATGCGGTGCGGCGGTGTCCTCGCCGAGGCTGAAGAGCGCGTCGGGTGCCCCCTCTTCGGGGAAGCCTCCGCCCGTTTTGTGCTTGCAGACGTAATTGCCGCGGCCTTTGAGCAGCACCACGTCGACGGGGCGGGGTAGCTTGCCTTTGAGGGCCTTCAGCAGCCGGGGCACGTCGCGACCGACAATCTGGGCCTGCAACGCCAACGTTGCAGTGGATACGATGGCCGGTTTGTCGTGGGTCAGGGCGTGGGAGATCAAGGGGATGAGGTAGGCCAGCGATTTACCGGTGCCCGTGCCAGCCTGCACCAGCAGGTGGTCCCCGGTGGTCAGCGCCTCGGCGACCCGTTGCGTCATCTCATGCTGGCCCACCCGGTTCTCGCCGCCCATGGCTTCAACTGCGGCGTCAAGAAGTTCCAGCGGCCCCGCGGTACCGCTGTCAGGCATGCTGGCGGAATTCCTCCAGATCGGCGGCAAGACCCGCACGGACCATGACGTCGAGTCGGGTGCCCGATTCAACGTGCTCAAGGTTCAGGATCTCGGCGTCGGACTGGTGCAACCTGCTGACGACGTCGCCGCGTTCGTACGGCACCAGCAGCGTCAGCTTCACGCTGGGTCGCGGGATGGCAGCGCTGACGGCTTCGAGGAGCTCGGCGATACCCTCGCCCGTGCGGGCTGAGACCACCACGTGCCGGGGCTCGCGTTGACGCAGGCGTTCGATCACGAAGGGATCCGCGGCATCGGCCTTGTTCAGAACAATGATTTCGGGGACCTTGCGGGCATCGACCTCAGAGAGCACTTCCCGCACCGCGGCGATCTGCCCCTCCGGATCGGGGTGGGACACATCCACCACATGGAGAATCAGGTCCGAGTCGGCAATCTCTTCGAGCGTCGACCGGAATGCCTCAACCAGCTGGGTGGGCAGCGACCTGACGAACCCGACCGTATCGGCAAGCGTGTAGCCCAACCCATCGGCGGTTTCGGCCTTACGCACCGTGGGATCCAGGGTGGCGAACAGCGCGTTCTCCACCAGGACGCCAGCGTCGGTGAGGCGGTTCAGCAAGGAGGATTTGCCAGCGTTGGTGTAGCCGGCGATTGCGACCGAGGGGATCTCATTACGACGGCGGTTGGCGCGTTTTGTTTCGCGGGCTGGTTTCATCCCGCTGATCTCCCGGCGCAGCTTCGCCATCCGGGTGCGAATCTTCCGCCGGTCAAGCTCGATCTTCGTTTCGCCGGGCCCACGGGAACCCATCCCGGCGCCGGCGCCGCCGACCTGGCCGCCTGCCTGGCGGGACATGGAGTCACCCCAACCGCGCAGCCTGGGGAGTAGGTATTCGAGCTGTGCCAGCTCGACCTGGGCTTTGCCCTCCCGCGATTTCGCGTGCTGGGCAAAAATGTCGAGGATCAGGGCCGTCCGGTCAATGACCTTGACCTTGACGATGTCTTCCAGTCCGCGGCGCTGGGAGGGAGAGAGTTCGCTATCCACGATGACGGTGTCGGCTCCGGTGGATACCACGATGTCCTTGAGCTCCTGGGCCTTGCCCGAGCCGAGGAAGGTGCCGGGGTCTGGCTTGAGCCGGCGCTGGACGATGCCGTCGAGCACCTCTGAACCGGCGGTGGCTGCCAGCGCCGACAGTTCCCGCAGCGAGTTTTCCGCATCTTCGGCGGTGCCTTCACTCCAGAGCCCTGCCAGGACGACGCGTTCGAGGCGGAGCTGCCGGTATTCGACCTCAGTGACGTCTTCGAGTTCGGTGGAAAGCCCTGCGACGCGTCGCAGTGCACGCCGTTCGTCCAGGTCCTGCTGGTCGCCGTCGTAGGACGACCGTTCGTCGTCGTGCCCGGATGAGACACCGACGAAACGGTTGCCTGCGCCCTTCGCGGACGCGGCCTCGTCTTTAGCCAGGATCCGATCAATCACTGCCTGAATTTCGGCTGGGCCGATCTCTGGTTCCGGCGTCGCCGGTCCCCCGTTATTCGTGGTCATACGCTCCCTAAAGTGGTGTCCTTCAATGGTAGTCGTCCCGGTCCCGATCGGGTGAGGCACTTCACTGAGCGCGCAATTGATCCCTCCGGCGCGGCAGGGCCCTACCGGTGAGCAAAGTGGACCGGGCGGGCCCTGCCGGGACGGCGGTGGCCGAAATTCCCCTCACGGGCGCCCAGGTTGCTGGCGGATTCGGCGGTGACCGGGTTCCAGAAACCGTCGGCGGCTCGACTACGCTGGTTTGTTATGGATTCCCACTACTTCAGCGCCCAGCCGGCCGGCCCGGAGACCCGCAAACCGCTCCGCACGGTACTGGCCGGGGTGGAGCGCACCCTGGTGACGTCCTCGGGCATCTTTAGCTCCGACGGGATCGACAAGGGCACCCGCATCCTGCTCGCTGAGGCCCCCGATCCGGTGGGCTCCCGGATGCTCGATATTGGCTGCGGCTGGGGTCCACTGGCACTGACGATGGCGCTGCTGGCGCCCGACGCCCAGGTGGTCGCCGTCGACGTCAACGAACGGGCGCTGGCGCTCACCGCGGAAAACGCGAAACTGTTGGGCCTGGGCAATGTGCTGGCGACCCGCCCGGAAGAGGTCGACGCCGATGCCACCTTCGACACCATCTGGTCCAATCCACCGATCAGGGTGGGCAAGGACGAGCTGCACGCGCTGCTGCTGAAGTGGCTGCCCCGGCTGTCGCCTGGCGGGTCCGCGTGGCTGGTGGTGCAGAAGAATCTCGGCGCTGACTCGCTGCAGAAGTGGATTGCCGATCAGCTGGCCGACGGGTTCGAGGTGTCCCGTACTGCTACCTCGAAGTCGTTCAGGATCATCCGGGTGGAACGCCTCACTCCCTAGCGCACGCCGCCTAGCACCGTACCGCCTAGCACCGCTCGGCTGTCTGGGAGCCCTTAGAGGAAGGTCCCGGTCGCCACCAGGACGGCTGGCCCGCTCAGGCTGACATGTTCGCGCCCGTCAGGTCCGGCGTGGAAGCGGACGCCGACGACGCCGCCGGGCACCTCGACCCGCCAGGTGAGGGGCGCTTCGGCCCCGGCCCAGAATCTCGTGGCCGCCGCAACTGCGCACGCCCCCGTCCCGCAGGACAGGGTCTCCCCCACGCCGCGCTCATGCACCCGCATCCTGACGCGGCCGACGCCGTCGTGCACCAGCGGATCGTGCGGTACCACGAATTCGACGTTGGTCCCGTCGACGGGCGTTGGGTCGACGACCGGCGCGGTGAACAGCCGTGCGGCATCCAGTTCGGCAGGCTCAGCCAGTGCCACGACCGTGTGGGGGTTGCCCATGCTGATTGACAGGGCGGGCCGCGGAACCTCCAGACCATCGGCCTCCACCAGGGAATCGGTGGCTCGCGATGCTGCAGCGTCGGGGAAAATGAACTCCCAGGGACCCATATCCACCGAGTAACCATCGGCGGACCGTTCCACCAGTTTGATCCCGCCGCGGGTGGCGATCGACGCCGTGGCTCCCTCGGCGAGGCTGAGCAGCCCCGCGGAGACCAGCAGGTGGACGAAGACCCGGACGCCGTTGCCGCACATTTCCGACAGCGAGCCATCCGAGTTGCGGTAATCCATGAACCACTCGGCCGACGGATCGCTCTGGAGCAGCACCCGCCCCTCCGGCAGGTGGCGGGATCTGATCGCTCGAATCAACCCGTCTGCGCCGATGCCACGGTGCCGGTCGCAGATGGTGCGGACGTCGTCGGGCCCGATCTCCAGCTCGCCGTCCGGGTCGGTGACCAGGACAAAATCGTTTCCGGTGCCGTGGCCCTTGGTGAAGGCGACACCACTCAGGGTGGTCGGTGCTGGTGAAACCAGTGCGTCGGATTGAATAGTCACGTGTCTAGGATAGGCCGAAGGTCTGCTGGAGGTGGTCTGCGGCCCGGGCGCCCAGGAGCGGATCCTCCCAATCGAGCCACGTGATCCGCGGGTCGGCGCGGAACCAGGTGAGCTGGCGGCGGGCAAACCGCCGGGTCGCGTCGATGGTGTCGCTCGCTGCCTGTTCCGTGGTCAGCTCACCGTCGAGGACCTGCAGGAACTGGGCGTATCCCAGTGCCCGGGATGCCGTCCGACCGCTCCGCAGACCCTGGCGGTCCAGGCGTGCTACTTCGTCGAGCAGCCCGTCGTCGACCATGGTATGGACCCTGGTAGCCAGGCGCTCACGTAACACCGGCCGGTCCACCCGCAGGCCCAGCTGCAGTGCCGGCTGGTGGTACAGGCGTTGCGGCATAAAGGAGCTGAACGGGCGGCCGGTCACCTCGTACACTTCGAGGGCCCTGATCAGCCGGCGGTCATCGAGATCCCGGCCGGCGGAGATCGGGTCCACTGCCGCGAGGCGCTCGCGGAGGAGGTCCGCGCCGTCGCGGGCCAGGTCGGCTTCCAGCTGGGCCCGGATGCCCGGCTCGGTACCAGGGAACTCCAGGACGTCAAGGGCCGCCCGGACGTACAGCCCCGACCCGCCCACCAGGATCGGCATCCTGCCGCGGTCCCGGATAGCGTCGATCGCGGTCCGCGCCTGCTGCTGGTAGGCGGCGACGCTGGCTTCCTCCCGGACGTCGAGCGTGTCGAGCAGGTGATGCGGTACCCCCTGCCGCTCGTCAAGACTGACCTTGGCGGTGCCAATGTCCATGCCGCGATAGAACTGCATCGAGTCGGCGTTGATGATTTCGCCGTTGAACCTGCGCGCGAGTTCGATGCCAAGCGATGACTTGCCCGACCCGGTGGGTCCGACGACGGCGATCAGGGGCGGGGATGCGGGCGCAGCGGGAAGCACCGTCAGGCGCCGCGGACCGGCAGCGAGGGCATCCCCAGCGACACGGCGCCTGCTGGGCCAGCGGCTGACCCGCCAGGCGCTGGCACGCCGCACGAATCGGCCTGTGCCCGATCCCACGCGTCACCGGCCCGGGACCGGCGGATGTGAAGTTCTGCCGGCGTCGCGGGGTCCGCCACCAGGTGGAAGGCGGCAGCCTCCGTAACCGTGACGGTGACCAGGTCACCGGGGCGGGGCGGTTTGACGCCGTCGGGCACCGAGAAATGAACCAGGCGCTGGTCACGGGCCCGGCCCGAGAGACGGTGGGTTTCGCTGGCTTTACGGCCCTGCTGGGCGGTGACCATCAGCTCGACCGTCCGCCCGAGCTGGAGGGCATTTTCTTCTGCTGCGATGCGGTCCTGCAAGGCGGTCAGCCGTTCGAACCGTTCCTGCACCACCGCCTTCGGGATTTGATTGGGCAGGTCAGCGGCAGGGGTGCCGGGCCGCTTCGAGTACTGGAACGTGAAGGCGGTGGCGAAGCGGGACTTCTCGACGACGTCGAGGGTGGCCTGGAAGTCTTCCTCGGTTTCCCCGGGGAAACCGACGATGATGTCGGTGGAGATCGATGCGTGGGGCATTTTGGCCCGCACCCGGTCCAGGATGCCGAGGAATTTCGACGACCGGTACGAGCGGCGCATCGATTTGAGGATCTGGTCGGAGCCCGATTGCAGGGGCATGTGAAGTTGGGGCATCACGTTGGGGGTCTCGGCCATGGCGTCGATGACGTCGTCGGTGAAGGCTGCCGGGTGGGGGCTGGTGAACCTGACCCGTTCGAGACCCTCGATGCTCCCGCAGGCGCGGAGGAGCTTGGCGAAGGCACCCCGGTCGCCGAACTCCACCCCGTAGGAATTGACGTTCTGGCCCAGCAAGGTCACTTCGATCGCACCATCGGCCACCAGCGCCTCGATTTCGGCGAGGATCTCCCCCGGTCGCCGATCGCGTTCCTTGCCGCGCAGGGCGGGGACGATGCAGAAGGTACAGGTGTTGTTGCAGCCGACCGAGATGGACACCCAGCCGGAGTAGACGGCGTCGCGCTTGGTCGGGAGCGTGGACGGGAAGACATCGAGGGACTCGAGGATCTCCAGCTGCGCCTCGTTGTTGTGGCGGGCCCGCTCCAGGAGCGCGGGGAGGGCGCCGACGTTGTGGGTCCCGAATACCGCGTCGACCCACGGCGCTTTCTTCAGGATGGTGTCGCGGTCTTTCTGGGCCAGGCAGCCACCGACGGCGATCTGCATGCCGGGGTGCGTTTCCTTGACCGAGGCGAGCATGCCGAGGTTGCCGTAGAGCTTGTTGTCGGCGTTCTCCCTGACCGCGCAGGTGTTGAACACGACGACGTCGGCCTGGGTGTCCGTTGCTGCGGCATAGCCGGCGGCCTCCAGCAGCCCGGAGATGCGCTCCGAGTCGTGGACGTTCATCTGGCAGCCGTAGGTCCGAACCTCGTAGGTGCGCTGCGCCCCCGACACCGCTGCGCCAGGAACACCGGCCCGTTCAGCGGCGGGACCTGTGGGAAGGGTTGGGGTAATGAGACTCACCCGTTAAGGGTACGTGTGCTGCGCTGACCCCCACAATCGACGGGACCTGGAGTTCCCGCGGCAACCGCTGCGAACCGGTCAGTACCAGTTCATCCGCTGGGAATGCTGCCAGGCTGCACACGGCGAACCGTATCTACCGGAGATGTAGCCGAGGCCCCATTCGATCTGGGTGCGGTAGTTCGTCCGCCAGTCAGCGCCGGCGCTGCCCATCTTGCTGCCGGGCAGGGATTGGGGAATACCGTAGGCCCCGCTGTACGGGTTGTTCGCGCTGGTCAGCCACCGGGATTCCTTGTTCCATAGGTTGACCAGACACTGGAACTCGTCTCCGTTCCACCCGAACGACGGTAGTCGGGATGAAGCATAGGCCTGGGCTCCGGCGGGGTCGTCAACGATCGGTGCGGGGCCCGGTGCCGGAGCGGGGGCTGGTGCTGGTGCGGGGGCCGGTGCCGGCGGTGTTGGCGGTGTTGGCGCGGTGCCGGGGTCCGGCTCGGCGTGGGGCGGGGCAGGGGCCGGGCCAGGGATGGGTATGGGTAGAGGCGCTGGAGACTGGGGCGCCGGAGACTGGGGCGCCGGCGGTTGTGGCGCGGGACCCGCTACGACCGGCGGTGCAGGAGCCCGCGGTGGCGTCGTCGTTGCCACCGCGGCTTCGGCTGCCGCCCGGGCCGCCGCAGCAGCCTCTGCTGCTACCTGTTGTTCGAGGAAAGCCGCTTCTTCCTGCAAGCCCTGGATGCGGTCGGCTTCAAGGTCGGCCGTGGTGTCGTTCAGTTCCGCAAGCTGCTCGAAGAGCTCTGCGGCCCGGGTTTCCTGCTCCTGCACCGAGGTGCGGGCGGCGGCGTCGTCGCCCTGGGCAGTGCGTAACCGTTCAGCTGCCTCGTCCGTCAGTTCCCGGTGCCGCTCGGTGGCGGCGTCATAGCGGTCCCGCAGTGACTCGGCCTCACGCTCGGCGGCGACCGCATCGTTGTAGGATCCGGCAGCCCGGTCGGTGACGGTTTCAAGTATCATCAGGCGGTCGAGCAGGTCCATGGCGCCCTCCGGATCCAGCAGCGCCAGCATTGAGGTGTTGGTGCTCCCGGTCTTGTAGGAGAGGGCAGCGGCTGCGCCAGCTGCCCGGTGCAGGTCCGCGGACTCGGCCTCGGCATTGGCTAATTGTTCGGCGAGCGTGTCGGAGAGCCGTTCGCTCACCCGCAGTTCCTCTGCGGCCTGCGCGTGATCAGCCGCTGAGCTGACGGCGGTGTCGCCAAGTTCGGCGGCGGCGGTGCGGAGCCCTTCCAACAGGCTTTCAATCTCGCCGACCTGAGCTTGTTTGGCTGAGGCATCGGCTTTGGCTGCCTTGATCTCGTCCCAGGTTGGGTAGTCCTGGGCTGCAACCGGGGCGATCGAGGTCAGGAGGGAAGCGCCAAGCAGCACCACGGCCAACGCTGCACCAGCGCCCGTCCGTGCAGCAGTCATTCCCCGCGCCAGCCCGATCATAAGGATGCTCAGCCTACAGTTCGGTGTTCTGGGTCCGCCAGACCTCAACCGGCCGTTTTAGGGAACGAATGAATAACGGCTGAGCGTGACTGACCTGAGCCCGGCGGACCTCGTCAGAGGAAATCAGGCTCGGCTCGTCAGAGGAAATCAGGTTCGGCGTCGTCGTCAGCTGCGCCGGCGGCGACGTCGTCGAGCACCGATTTCACCACACCGAACGCCAGCGACGGGCTGTATCCCTTGCGCCCGAGCATGCTCACCAGCCGCCGCGTTTCCTTGTCGAGGGTGGCACGATCTGTACCCGTGGCGGCGGGGCGGTGCTTTCGGCGCACTAGCTGTTCTGCAGCGTCCCGTTCCTCATCGTCACTCACCTGGGACAGTGCCTCCTCGGCGATCTCGCCGTGGATGCCTTTCTCAGCCAGTTCGCGTTTCAGTGCGCTCCTGGCCAGGGATCGGGTCGCTGCCCGGCTACGCACCCACATCATCGCGAACTCGGCATCGTCGATCAGCTGGACTTCTTCAAAGCGGTCCAGGACGGCCACCGCCACCTCTGCGGGCACGTCCCGCTCCGCTAGTTTGGAGGCAAGCTGATGCCGGCTTTTGGGCGCGAGGGTGAGCTGCCGCAACACGATGGACCGTGCCGTCGCGTAAGGGTCTGCATCGGGTGCGAGGGCTCCCCCACCAGATCCCGCTGCATCCTTGCCAGCGGACACCTCCGAGGCCGAACCGGAGGAGCCAATGGCACCCGATCCGGCGCCAGCAGGTTGCCGGCCACGAAGCTTTCGCCCGCTCCCGGACTTCCGCTCACCAGCGTTCCAGCCGCCTGATGTCCGGTGAACGGTTGTCCCGTCAGAGCCGGCCCCGGATTTCCGCCTGGAATTCAATCCACTGCGGGAACCGTTGTTCTGTCCGAAAGGCATGGCTGGCTAGCGGTTCTCTCCGCTGACCGCTTTCAGTTTCGGCTCAGCCTTCGCCTTGGGCTCGACCGCCGCCTCTTCAGCAGCCAATCCAACACCGAGTTTCTCGCGGATGCGCCGTTCCAGTTCGTCGGTCAGGTCGGGGTTGTCGAGCAGGAACTTCCGTGCGTTTTCCTTACCCTGGCCCAGCTGGTCGCCGTCGTAGGTGAACCAGGCACCCGATTTCTTCACGAGACCGTTCTCGACTCCAACATCGATCAGCCCGCCCTCACGGGAAATTCCATAGCCGTACAGGATGTCGAATTCGGCTTGTTTGAAGGGCGGTGCCATCTTGTTCTTGACTACCTTGGCGCGGGTCCGGTTTCCTACCGGGACAGCGCCCTCCTTGAGGGTTTCAATCCGGCGTACATCGATGCGGATGGAGGCGTAGAACTTCAGCGCCTTGCCGCCCGTAGTGGTCTCGGGGCTACCGAAGAACACGCCGATCTTCTCGCGCAACTGGTTGATGAAAATAGCTGTGGTTTTGCTTTGGGCGAGACGGCCGGTGATCTTCCGGAGCGCCTGGCTCATCAGCCGTGCCTGCAGGCCCACATGGCTATCTCCCATGTCACCCTCGATTTCCGCGCGGGGCACCAGCGCAGCAACCGAGTCAATGACGATCACGTCGATCGATCCTGACCCGATCAGCATGTCCATGATTTCCAGCGCCTGCTCACCGGTGTCCGGCTGGGAGACCAGGAGCGCGTCGGTGTCGACGCCGAGCCGCTTCGCGTATTCGGGGTCGAGTGCGTGTTCAGCATCAATGAATGCCGCGATGCCACCGTTGCGCTGCGCGTTGGCGACCGCGTGCAGTGCCAGCGTGGTCTTACCCGAGGACTCTGGTCCGTAGATTTCGACGACCCTGCCGCGGGGCAGCCCGCCTATGCCCAGTGCAGCGTCAAGTGCGATGGAGCTGGTCGAAATCGTTTCGATGGGGGCGCGCACCTCATCACCCAGGCGCATCACCGAGCCTTTGCCATACTGCTTGTCGATCTGCGCAAGTGCTGCTTCGAGAGCTTTCTCGCGGTCTGCTGGTGCGGCCATTCTTCACCTCGGTTGGTTATGGCCGTTGCGGCCGTTTTCGTGTTCAATTCGACCGTAGCCCGGGGCACTGACAAATTGAGAAGCTTCACGGCGTATGTGGATAACCACGACAGCCGTCTGTTAGAAATGATAGTCCTATCCGAACAAGTATTCGAATAACTTGGGCGGCGTGTCAGGTGCCGCATCCGGACTATTTGGGAGTGATGTCCTTGCCTAACCGGCGTTCCGACGGGACATCCTGGAGGTCACACACCGCGACCCAGATATCGCGCGGGCTGATTCCGGCACCCAGGGCCTCTTCGGGCGTGCGGCCGCCGAGTTCGGCGAGGACGATCGTTCGGGCCAGGGTACGGGAGTACCCCGCGCCGAACTCGTCATCCATAAGCCGCCAAAAGGCACTGGTGCGCATGATGTAATCCTCTCACTGTCTCTGAGTTGGCTGACTTGCTGGCCCCCTGTCGGGGCCGGTTGATGAGCGATTGTGTGCGTAACCATAGAATGAAGCACATGACAGCCGAGCACCGTGAAGCCGATCCCGCCGTAGACACTGCCATCCAGGCATTGGAACAACAACTGAGCATGCTGTGGCGGAGGGCACGATCGAACTCCTACAAGGTGGCCCGGCGCGTCCACCCGGACATGGAACCGGCCGCCTACGGCCTGCTGGTGATCCTTCAGCGGGAGGGCGCCATGCGGCTGACCGACATCGCGGCGAGTATCGGCGTCGGCAAACCATCGGTCAGCCGGCAGATAGCGATGCTCGAACAACTCGGCCTGGTCCAGAAGGAAGCCGACCCGCTCGATGGCCGGGCCCAGTCGATTACCCTGACCCCCGCCGGTTCGAAGCAGCTGGTCGCCGCCCAGACCGCCCGTAAGGAAGCGTTCCACAACCTGATGGACGACTGGGATGTCAAGGACCTCACCACCCTGGGGACCCTGATTGCCCAACTCAATGAGACGTACACCAAAGACAACTGGTGATTGACAACACACTGTTGATAACACGCTGTTGACAACACACTGAAGCCCGCCGGAGTGTTCCGGCGGGCTTCAGTCAAATCGCTGTGGACGCTGAGTTAGCGGTTCGTTGCGGCCAGTCCGCGGCTGAAATCCTCGGATAGGTCGGCCGGGATGTCGTCGACAAACGCCCGGGCGAATTCCTGGGGCACCGTGTCAGGGACTGATACGCCCTCTGCCTCGGCGAGACGATCGCTGACTTCGCGGAGCATGAGGGACAACGGAACATCGAGCGCGGTGCAGATCGAGGAAAGGAGCTCAGACGATGCTTCCTTCTGGCCCCGCTCTACCTCGCTGAGGTAACCAAGGGAGACTCGAGCACTATGCGAAACCTCGCGTAGTGTGCGGCCCTGCCGCTGGCGGACGTCCCGCAGGACATCGCCGATCTCATGGCGTAGCACTACCATTTTGCGCTCCTTCGGTTTGCGCTGTGCATCTTCCGCCAACCCCACATCCCGCCAACGGACTACTCCGTTAATGGATACGGGTTGCTTTACCATCTGAATCGCCATGCTCCCTCGTTGCAATTGATCCGGTGTCTCCTTAGGAAGGTGTACCGGCTTGGTAGTTTCAAGCCTAAGCTGTCAACCTGTTCAATGGCTGACAGTAATGATAACTGTTCAGTCCTGGGATTTGTTCCCTGCGGCCTGGTCGCGTAACACGGCGCCCAGCAGATTCAGTGCGGCGGCACAGGCGTGCCTCCGGACCGACTCCCGGTCGCCGTCGAACAGGTATTCGTTCACCGTCGTCCCGGCCGCTGATGCTACGGCCACGAAGACGGTGCCCACCGCCTTACCGGCGTGTGGCTCGGGTCCCGCAGCTCCGGTGGTGGAAACGCCCAGATCGGCGTCGAAGACGCGCCGTGCGCCTTCCGCCATCTGGCGTGCGACGACGGCGTCCACCGCCCCGGTCGCGGCGATCCCTGCGGGGTCGACGCCGAGAATGTTCACCTTGATCTGGTTCTGGTAGGTCACCGCCCCACCCTGCAACACCGCGGATGCGCCCGGCACCGAGCCCAGCGCGGCGCTGACCATCCCGGCGGTCAGCGACTCGGCAGTGGCGATGGTGAGGTGACAGGCTGTTGCCTGGCGGATCACCTCTGCGGCAGGCCCAGCGGGAACTAACGGTTCCATCGGTGCCGCGCTTACGACGTCGGGCTGCCGGGGTGCCCGGTTGAACGCGCATCACGCCGGAGCCGGATCGCCTGGATAATGTAGTCGATCCCGGTGACGACGGTGACGGCGACCGCTGCCAGCATCACCGTGATGGCCGCCCAGGAATACCAGTCACCGAGCACCCCGGCCAGTGGCAGCAGGTAGAGGAAGATGGCGAAGGTCTGGATGACCGTTTTGAGTTTCCCGCCCCGCGAGGCTGGCATCACTCCGTAGCGGATGACGGCGAACCGCAGCACGGTGATGCCCAGTTCGCGGACCAGGATCACGATGGTGACCCACCACCAGAGTTCTCCAATGACAGAGAGCAGGATCAGCGCGGCACCTATGAGCAGTTTGTCGGCGATAGGGTCGGCAATTTTCCCAAAGTCGGTGATTAGCCCGCGGCTCCGGGCCAGGTCGCCGTCGAGTTTATCGGTGTAGATCGCGACGGCGAACACCGTCACCGCCAGCCAGCGGAAAAGCCCGCCCGAGCCATCGGCGGCCGAGTCGTCCAGGAGCAGAAACCAGATGAAGAACGGGACCAGAAGGATCCGCACCACCGTAAGGACGTTGGCAATGTTCAGCGTAGGGACCTGTTTGGCCGGAGGAATACTCACGGCATAAGGCTACCTTCCCGTGAGGCTCCAGGCGTCAGTTGAGCCGTCATCGTCGTCGTCCGAGCCGTCATGGTACTGGCCCGCCTGGCGGCGAGCCTCGAGATCGTCGGCCACCAGGTCGATCGGTGGTGCCTGCGGGGCACTGGGCGCCGGCTCATCGGGGACGGACACGGGTCCGTCACCGCGCATGGCGCCGAGTACCGCTGCCAGGTCATCAGGCTTGACCAGGACGTCGCGGGCCTTTGAGCCTTCCGAGGGACCCACCACACCGCGGGACTCCAACAGGTCCATGAGCCGGCCCGCCTTGGCGAAGCCGACCCGCAGTTTACGCTGCAGCATGGACGTGGAACCGAACTGGGTGGTGACCACCAGTTCCGTGGCCTGCAGGAGAACGTCGAGGTCGTCGCCGATGTCGTCGTCGATCTGCTTCTTCGGCGCCTCGACCGCCACATCCTCACGGTAGTTGGCCTTCAGCTGGCCCTTGACGTGTTCCACCACCCGGTGGATTTCGGACTCGGTGACCCAGGCGCCCTGCACGCGCATGGGCTTGGATGCGCCCATGGGCAGGAACAGCGCGTCGCCCTGGCCGATGAGCTTTTCGGCGCCCGGCTGGTCCAGGACCACGCGGGAGTCGGTGACCGACGACGTCGCGAACGCCATCCGGGACGGAACGTTGGCTTTGATCAGGCCCGTGACGACGTCGACCGATGGCCGCTGGGTGGCGAGCACCAGGTGGATGCCGGCGGCGCGCGCCAGCTGGGTGATGCGCACGATCGAGTCCTCGACGTCGCGCGGGGCGACCATCATCAGGTCGGCGAGCTCGTCGACGATGACCAGCAGATACGGGTATGGGCGCACCACGCGCTTGGAACCCTCGGGCGGGATGACCTTCCCGTTCCGGACCGCCTTGTTGAAGTCGTCGATGTGCTTGTAGCCGTAGTTGGCGAGATCGTCGTAGCGGGTGTCCATTTCACGGACTACCCACTGCAGCGCCTCGGCGGCCTTCTTGGGGCTGGTGATGATGGGCGTGATCAGGTGCGGCACGCCTTCGTAGGCGGTGAGCTCCACCCGTTTGGGGTCGACCATCACCATGCGCACCTCGTCGGGGGTGGAGCGCATCAGGATCGAGGTAATCATGGAGTTCACGAACGATGATTTACCGGCACCGGTGGCACCGGCAACCAGCAGGTGGGGCATCTTGGCCAGGTTGGCGACGACGAACCCGCCCTCAACGTCCTTGCCGACACCCATCACCATCGGGTGTTCGGTCTTGCGGGCGTTGCCGGACCGCAGCACGTCGCCCAGTGACACCGTTTCACGGTCGGTGTTGGGGATCTCGATGCCGATGGCCGACTTGCCCGGAATCGGGGACAGGATGCGGACGTCGGAACTCGCGACGGCGTAGGAGATGTTCTTGGACAGCGCGGTCACCCGTTCCACCTTGGTGCCCGGCGCCAGCTCGATTTCGTAGCGGGTGACAGTGGGGCCGCGGGAGAACCCCGTGACCTTCGCGTCAACGTGGAACTGGTCGAGGGTGTGGGTCAGGGCTGCGACCACAGAGTCGTTGGCTTCGGACCGTTCCTTGGGCGGGGTACCGGCGGGCAGGTAGTCCGACGGCGGCAGGGTGTACGTGACGTCGCCGGCCAGCTGCAGCTGCTCGGTGCGCTGCGGCATGGGGGTCGGCGGGATCTGCGGCTGCACCGGATTGGACGGTACCTGTGGTGCGGGGGCAGGGAGGACCGCCATCGCCTCGGTGGCCGGTTCAGGGTTGCCACCGGGGTCGTGGGCGCGGTCGTTGGGATCTGTGGGGATGCCATGATCCTGTTTGATCTTCTCGGTGGCGCGTTCCTGCTGGGTGGGCCGGCGGACGCCCGGTGGTACCCGCGGTTCGGTGGGGACCGGCGCCGCCTGGTGCGCCTGAGTCTGGTGCTGGGTGTCGTCGTCGTCGTCGGCCAGGACTGCCCGCTCGAATGCTTCATCACCGACGTACCCGTCAAGCTCGGCCTGGGCGCGGTCGGCCGCACGATCGCGTCCGAAGAGACGCATCTTGCGTTTGGGTTTTCTGCCGGGTGCCGAGTGGCGCTCGTCGAGGTAGCTTTGATCATGTTTTTCGGTGGCCGGGTCGGTTCCCCGTTCCTTGGTGCCCTGCTGGTCCCGCTCGATGAGGTTCTGGCCCATCAGGTGCTCATACAGGGCGCGCAGCCGGGAGGGGATGTGGCGGAACGGGGTGGCGGTAATGATCAGCAGGCTCAGGAAGATGAGTGCCGAGAGCAGCACGATCACCGGCCATTCGGTCAGGATTCCGCTGAGCGGGCCGGCCACGAGGAAGCCGACCACTCCCCCGGCCTGCCAGAGGCGTTCAAAACCGTCTGCGAGGGCTGGCGCTCCACCCGAGAGGTGGGCGATACCTGAACCCGCGAACAGGGCAATGGTCATCCCAATGCCCACCCGGTTATTGGCCCGGTGGTTCTCCGGATACCTGAAGAGGCGCACCGCGCCGATCAGCAGCATGAACGGCACAAGCAGCGCCATCCAACCGAAGGTTCCAGCGGCGACAGCGTGCACCACATCGGCGCCGGGGCCCGTGAGCGCCCACCACTCGACTGCGGCGACTGCCACGCTGAGGATCATCAGGAACAGGCCGGTACCGTCCCGGCGGAGCTCCTTGTCCGGGTGGACGTCGTGCCCGAACTTGCGGATACCCGAGGCGACCATGTGGGCGGCCCCCATCCACAGCCCCCGGAGTGCGCGCAGAGGCAGAGGAAGCGTGTCCCCGGGCAGCGCGGGCTGCTGTTTGGTGGGTTGCCGGGTGTTGCCACCGCTTTTGTTTGCGCCGCTACGGCCCGAAGTTGAACGCGCAGCAGCCGAGGTGTTCTTACCGCGCGACTGCTGTGAACCTCTGGGGTCCGGGGAAGTACGAGTCGCCATAGTGCCAACGGTACCGGACATAGCCCCGGATTCCCCGGACATACGCGGCCGGATCTGCGTTGCCGCATGCAGTGCTGCTCGGCAGGTGGGGGCGTCCGCCGAGCATCGACAGCTCTGCCCGGTGAGCCGGGAGTCCCGGCGAGCAGGCCTGCTGCCGGTTTCGGCTGCTACGCCTCCAGGACCACCGGAATGATCATCGGCCGGCGGCGGTAGCGCCTATTCACCCAGGTACCAATCACCCGGCGGACCACCTGTTGCAGCTGGTAGACGGTGTGGTCCTTGTTGCTCATTACTGCTTCTTCGAGTGCGGCGTTGAGTTTGGGCTTGATCTCATCGAACACCGAGTCGTCTTCGGCGAAACCCCGGGCGTGGATGTCGGGACCGGACACGATCTTGCCGGTGCTCCTGTTGACCACCGTGACGATGGAGATGAACCCCTCCTCGCCGAGGATCCGGCGGTCCTTCAGGTCGGCGTCGGTGATCTCGCCGATGCTCGACCCGTCCACATAGACGAAACCGCATTCCACCGCCCCGACCACGCGGGCTACCCCGCCCACCAGGTCAATGACCGAACCGTCGTCGGTGAGCAGCACGTTTTCGCTCGGGATCCCGGTCTGCTCGGCGAGCCGGGCGTTGGCAATCAGGTGGCGGGTTTCGCCGTGGACGGGCATGACGTTCCGGGGCCTGAGGATGTTGTAGCAGTACAGCAACTCACCGGCTGCAGCGTGCCCGGACACGTGGACCTTTTCGTTGCCCTTGTGGATGACGTCGGCGCCGAGCTTGAGCAGCCCGTTGATGACCCTGAACACGGCGTTCTCGTTGCCCGGGATCAGTGAGGACGCGAGGATCACGGTGTCGCCCTTGCCGACGGTGATCCGGTGGTCGCCGTTGGCCATCCGGGACAGGGCGGCCATCGGCTCACCCTGGGAGCCGGTGGACATGAGAACCACCTTGTCGTCCGGCAGGGTGTCCACGTTCTTGATGTCCACGAGAATGCCGTCGGGAACCCTGAGGTAGCCGAGCTTCGCGGCGATGGCCATGTTCCGCACCATCGAGCGGCCGGCGAAGCAGACGAAACGCCCGTGCGCTTCGGCGGCGTCGAGCACTTGCTGTACCCGGTGGATGTGGGACGAGAACGACGCGACGATGATCCGTTTGGTGACCTGCCCAAACAGCCGGTTCAGGACCGGTCCGATCTCGCGTTCGGCGGTGGTGAAACCGGGCACGTCGGCGTTGGTCGAGTCGACCATGAGGAGGTCAACTCCCTCTTCGCCGAGCCGCGCGAACGCCCTCAGGTCGGTGATGCGCCCGTCCAGGGGCAACTGGTCCATCTTGAAGTCGCCGGTGTGCAAAACGTTTCCTGCGCTGGTGCGGATGAAGACCGCGAGGGCATCCGGGATGGAGTGGTTGACCGCCACGAACTCGCACTCGAACGGTCCGAACTGTTCAATCTGCCCCTCGGTGACGGTGAGGGTGTAGGGGGTGATCCGGTGTTCCTGCAGTTTCGCTTCGATCAGGGCCAACGTGAGCTGGGAGCCGATCAGCGGGATGTCTTTTTTGTGCCGCAGCAGATACGGAACAGCGCCAATGTGGTCCTCATGACCGTGCGTCAGGACCAGTCCGACGACGTCGTCGAGCCGGTCCTCGAGGTACGAAAAGTCGGGGAGGATCAGGTCGACGCCGGGCTGGTTTTCCTCGGGAAACAGCACCCCACAGTCGACGATCAGGAGTTTTCCGTCCAGTTCGAACACCGCCATGTTCCGACCGATTTCGCCGAGGCCGCCCAGGGGGACGATGCGCAGAACGCCCGGTGCGAGTTCTGGTGGGGCGATGAGTGCGGTGGCGGCCGATACCGTCATGCGGGTGTTCCGTCAGCGGTCCGGGTGGAGCGCGGGCGGTCGAAGTTCATCCCCGCTTCGGCCAGGTCGGCGAGCACGGTTTCCATCTCGACGGCGGTGGGTCCGACCAGGGGCAGCCGCACCGCAGCGTTGGGGATCAGCCCCTGCCGTTTGAGGATCTGCTTCGCCGAGACGGCTCCGGGGATGTGGGTCATCACCGCGCGCACCACCGGGTCGAGCTCAAAGTGGATCCGGCGGGCGGTGGCCACGTCCCCGGCGCCCGCGGCGTCGACCAGCGCCCTGAACTGGGCGGTGGCCACGTGTGCGCTGACACTGACCACACCGACGCCGCCAGCCATCATCCAGGGGAGGGTGAGGCCGTCGTCGCCCGAGTACACGTCGAGCGTGGTGTTGGCGAGCACCCTGGTGATCTCCGCGAAATCCGCTTTGGCATCCTTGAGCGCGACAATCCTGGGATTGTCCGCCAGCCGGATCATGGTCTCGGTCTGGATCGGGATGCTGGACCGGCCTGGGATGTCGTAGATCATGATGGGCAGCTCGGTGGCAGCGGCAATCGCTTCGAAGTGGGCCAGCACACCGGCCTGGGTGGGCTTGTTGTAGTACGGGGTGACCACCAGTTGTCCGTCGACGCCAGCGCGCACGGCACGCTGCGCCATCTCGATGGAGTGCGAGGTGTGGTTGGTTCCGGTGCCGGCGATGACCTTCGCCCGCCCGCCCACGGCTTCCACGACCACCCGGAACAGGTCTTCCTTTTCCTGGTCCTCCAGCGTGGAGGTCTCACCGGTGGTCCCGGAGATCACCAGGCCGTCGCAGCCGTCGTCGACCAGGTGAGTCGCGAGCTGGGCGGTGGCCTCGAAGTCCACGCTGCCGTCAGCGTGGAACGGGGTCACCATCGCTGTGACCAGGGTGCCGAAGGGAAGGGTGCGGGTGTCGGTTTGAGCCATGGGTAAAACGTTACCCGGTTCGACACCGTTTAGCTTCCGCTGCACATCGCCGCCGCGGGGCTGACTCCCCGCTGTGAGACGATCAGGTCATGGTATCTGGCAAGGTAACCCGCCGGCTGAGCGGGGTCGACGCCGCCCGCGGTGTGGCGCTGTTTGGGATGATGAGCACCCACATTTTTGCCCTGTACGTTCCGGGCACGGCCGAGGCGTCATGGGTGGCCCTGGTTTTCTCCGGCCGGGCATCAGCCCTGTTCGCCGTCGTCGCCGGGCTCGGCCTTGCCCTGTTGACCGGAGGGAACCGGATCCACCACCGCAACGCCATCGGGATGGACCGCCGGGGCATCGCGGCACGTGCGGCCGTCATCATGGTGATCGGGCTGATGCTGGGCGGACTGGAAACCAACATCGCCATCATCCTCTTCCACTACGGGGTGCTGTTCCTGCTGGCGCTGCCGTTCGTCTCCATGCCGTTCAGGCGGCTTCTCTGGTGGGCAGCAGGCTGGCTGCTCCTTTCGCCGGTCGCCGCCTATTTGCTGCGGCCCTGGATCGCCGAGACGGTCAATCCGCCGTCGATTGGTGGGAATCCGCTCTGGGAAACGCTGCTGGAACCAGCCACGCTGCTCGCCGACATCACCGTGACCGGCTACTACCCGGCGTTGCAGTGGCTGAGCTACATCCTGATCGGCATGGCGATCGGCCGTTTACCACTCCGGGACAAACGGGTACAACTGGGCCTGGTGGTGTCCGGTGCGACCCTGGCCGTGGCGGCGAAACTCGTCAGCGGCTACCTCCTCGGCCCGTTGGGCGGTCTGGCGGCACTGCTGCAGACCCCCGACGGCAGCAGATACCCGCTGGCGGCAATGATGAGCGTCAGCCTGACGGGGGTCGACCAATCCGATTCGTGGTGGTGGCTGGCCGTGAGCGCACCCCACTCGGGCTCCCCCCTGGACCTGCTGCACACCGGCGGGACGGCTGCCCTGGTGATTGGGCTGTGCCTGCTGGCCACCCGGCGGTTTGAATCCGCGCTGCTCCCCCTGTCGGCAGCCGGGGCAATGACCCTGACCCTTTACGCGGTTCATATCTGGACCATGAGCGTTGTCGATGCCCAGACCCCGGCGCCCGACCCGGCGCTGGTGTATTGGGGCCAGGCGGTCGTGTTTGTTGTCCTCGGCATCCTCTTCCAGCGCATCAACGCCCGCGGGCCCCTGGAGTTACTGACCTCCGGAGCGTCGCGGGCGGCGCGGGCGGGTGTGAACAGCTAACGCTGTTAGCGGGCTGCGTTGTACAGTTTCCCGGCTGTGCGCATGGAGCGCCTCGCCCTGGTCCTGTCCCCTGCTGCGTCGTAGGCGCAGGAGAGCCTGAACCAGCCGCGCCAGTCGTCCGGCGCCGCCTCCACCTCCGCCTGGTATTCGGGGAACCGTGCGTCCGCTGCCGACCGGACAATCCGACCGGCGGGGGTACGGGGCAGGTCGTCGATGGGGAGCCCTCCCTCGGCATCAAGGTCGGACGCCATCTTTGAGGTCTGTATCCCGAACAGCAGTTCGCGGATCATGGCCCACCCGCCGATCAGCGGCAAGAGGAGGTAGGCGAGCCCGAGTGCCTTGGCGACCAGGTCCGGGTCGGTGAGGAGGATGACGCTGCGTTGCAGGGCGATGATCAGCCAGAAGACGAGCAGCAGGCTCACCAGTGCGACGCCGATTTTGGCCCGGTGGCGTTTTACTGCGTCAAGGAATCCAGCTGTTTCGGCCATGGGGGAGCTCACGCTTCCAGTTCGAGGTAGCCGTCCAGCCCGACCGTCAGGCCGGGGTGGGACGCGACACCGCGCACGCCCAGCAGCACGCCGGGCATGAATGATTCGCGGTGGTAGGAGTCATGGCGAATGGTGAGCTGCTCGCCAACGCCACCGAGGAGCACCTCTTGGTGCGCGACCAGACCGCGCAGCCGTACCGAGTGCACCCGGACGCCGTCGACGTCGGCGCCGCGGGCGCCGTCGAGCTCGGCGGTGGTTGCGTCGGGGCTGGCGGGAAGGCCTGCTTCCCGGCGTGTTTGCGCGATCAGGTTCGCGGTCCGCACGGCGGTGCCCGAGGGAGCGTCCACCTTGTCCGGATGATGCAGTTCGACGATCTCAACCGACTCGAAGTATTTGGCTGCCCGCGCGGCGAACGCTGAGGCCAGCACCGAGCCGACCGCGAAGTTCGGGGCGATCAGCACCCCGGTGGTCGGGTGATCAGCGAGCAGACTGCCGAGCTGCTGCAGCCGTGATTCGTCCCACCCGGTAGTCCCGACGACGGCATGGATGCCGCGCTCCACGGCGAACACCACGTTGTCGAAGGTCGCGTCGGGGACGGAGAGGTCGACGATGCATTGCGCGCCGGCCGCGACAATGGTCTCCAGGGTGTCTTCGCGCCCGAGGGCTGCCACCAGTTTCAGGTCCGCTGCGGCGTCGATGGCCTTGACGGCCTCCGACCCCATGCGGCCGGCGGCGCCGAGTACGGCCACGGCAAGTTGTTCAGTCATAACACCCAACCCTACTGATCAGGCACTCCCCTGCCCATTTGGGTCAGGAGTCCCCCGCGGTGGCTGCGGATCCGGCACCCACCCACTCGACGGTCCCGTCGGTGAAGAACTGTTCCTTCCAGATGGGGACCTTTTCCTTGACGGTGTCCACCAGCTCGGAGCAGGCGGCGAAGGCTTCGCCCCGGTGGGCGGAGGCGACAGCTGCCACCAGGGCAGGGTCACCAATGGTTAGCGGACCGACGCGGTGCGCCACCCAGATCCGAACGCCCTGGTACCGGGCGGCGATCCCGTCGGCGATCTCGCCGATAATCCGCTCAGCGCTGGGGTGCGCCGAGTAGCTCAGCGACGTGACGTCGCGGCCGCCGTCGTGGTTTCTCACCACCCCGCCGAAACCCACTACCGCTCCACAGTCCGGTGCGTCGACCTGGGCGAGGGCCTCATCGAGGCTGATGCTTTGCTGCGCGAGGGACACATGCACCACGTGGCTAGTGTTCATTTTTTCCTTCCAGCTGGGAGCAGATGTGCCCCAGCAGTGGTTTGAGCACTGCCAACCCGTCCCGGACCCCGCCGGGTGAGCCGGGCAGGTTGATCACGAAGGTGCTTCCGGCGGTGCCAGCATGACCACGGCTCAGTGCTGCTGTTGGGACCTTCTCCGTACCGAGGCGCCGGAGCGCTTCCATCACGCCGGGCAGGTGGCGCTGAAGGTAGGGCGCGGTTTGTTCGGGGGTGACATCGTCGGGGCTCAACCCGGTGCCACCGCTGGTGATAACCACCGACGGTGAGCCCTTGAGCACGTCACCGATCGTTTGGCCCACGGCGTCGCCGTCGGGCACCACCAGGGTTCCCTGCGGCGCGAAGCCGTTCTCCAGCAGCCAGGTGTGGATGAGTGGACCGCACTCGTCCTGGTAAACCCCGGCGGCTGCGCGGGTCGAGGCGATGATCACCGCTGCGGTGCGCGGGGCGCTCATGCCGTCCAGTCCCCGCTCTTGCCGCCGGACTTCGCCAGCACTTTCGTGTCAGTGATGATGGCCCGCTTGTCCACTGCCTTGATCATGTCGTAGAGCGCGAGGGCTGCCAGGGAGGCACCGGTCAGGGCTTCCATTTCGACGCCGGTGACTGCCGTTGTCTTGACCGCGCAGGTAATTGTCACCGCGTTCTCGGCGGCCTCGAAATCCACGGTGATCTTGCTCAAGGGCAGGGGGTGGCAGAGCGGGATCAGTGCGGACGTCTGCTTGGCAGCCAGGATGCCGGCCACCCGCGCGACGGCGAGTGCGTCGCCTTTGGGCAGGCCACCGGCGGTGATCAGTCCGACCACCTCCGCGGTGGTGTGCAGGATGGCCTGTGCGGTGGCTTCGCGGGTGGTTTCAGCCTTCGCCGACACATCGACCATGTGGGCGCTGCCGTCTGCGCGGACGTGGCTCAATGACGACGGGCTGGGGTTCTCGGTCATGCTGTCCTTACTGGTTCTCGATACTTAGCTGTGCTCTGGCCCGGCCACGGCGAGGAGGCTCGCTGCGGGAATCCCAAAGGATGGTGCGCCGTGCACCCCATCCACCAACCAGACGGTAACCAGATCCCCCGCGGCCAGGCAACCGGTGCCAACCGGTAGGTGGACCAGCACGTTTGATTCGGCCAGCGCATGGATCAGGTGCGATCCCGGGCCGCCTACCAGCCTAACCGTTCCGAGCGCTTCCCCCGCTGCCGCCCGGGGCGTGTACCAGCCCCGCCGGACCTGGTGTTTGGCCTCGGGCGAGGTGACCTCCTCTTCGAGCGCGGCGGTCAGCGCGACCCGAGGATGAGGGGTCCCCGCGACGGCGGTCAGCGCTGGGCGGAGGAACATTTCGAAGGAGACGAGCGCGCTGACCGGGTTGCCCGGGAACCCCAGGAACGGGACACCGCCGATGGTCCCCAACGCCTGCGGTCCGCCCGGTTGCATGGCGACCGAGAGGAACTCGACGCTGCTATTCGCCAGCGCCTGCTTCACCACCTCATACGCACCCTGACTGATGCCACCGGTGGTGAGGATCAGGTGGATGCCACTGTCGGCCACCGCCGCGAACGCCTCCCGCAGCAGGGCAGGATTGTCATCCATCAGTCGGTGGCGGACGACGGCGGCGCCCGCGTCCAGGAGTGCGCTTTCGAGCAGTGTGGTGTTGGCATCGAAGATTTTGCCGGGTTGCGGGGTGCTGCCGGGCTCCTGTACTTCGTCCCCGGTGGTCAGCAGCAGGACGGTGAAGGGACGGCGCACCGGGACGGTTGCCACGCCGCAGGCCGCGAGGAGGCCCAGTTGGGCCGGGCCGAGGAGTGTCCCGGCGGTGACGGCCGCTGTACCGGCCGCGATGTCGCTGCCGATCCGGCGGATGAAGGCACCGGGCTCGACCGTCCCGGGGAGGTCAACGGTCAGGGCGACGCCTGACGCGTAGTCCGCAGCCGAATAGAACTGGGCGGGTGTGACCCGTTCGATTGGGACGACGGCACCGGTGTGGCGGGGAATCATGGCGCCGGTCATGATGGGCGCGGCGGTCCCCTGAACCAGGTCCGGCGGTTCGATGCCAGCCGGAATGGGAGCTCCGACGCTGAGGGTTAGCCCCCGATGGTCGCTGATTACATCCACATCGGCCTCATGGATGGCATAACCGTCCATCTGCGAGTTATCGAACGGAGGCAGACTCACCGGGGCGGGCAGATCGGTGGCCAGCACCCGGCCGCGCGCCGCCGCCAGCGGAAGGTGGTCGTTGTTCGACTCTGCCCGGCTATCGGCCAGACTGTCGGCGGGGTAGCCGCTGCTGTAGCGCAGCAGCCCCAGCACGGCTTGCTGATGTTCCTCGACGCTTCTGATCATGGGATCCCTACCTGCCCTCACGGTTAGCTCTGATGCTCCACCTTAGGCTCCCATGAAACCGTGTTCAGGAAACCGTGTTCAGGAAACCGTGCTCAGGAAACCGTGAACGACACGGTGTGGAGTCCCGTAGCGCCGTCGGGGGTCACCGGTGCCACCCGGTCCACCTGCACCGCCCCCGTCGCATCGACGGCCCGTACCTGCACCGTGTGTGATCCCGAGTCCAGCTGGATGTCGGCCGAGAACTGCCGCCACGTGTCCCGGGAGATCTCGGTTCCCAGCCTGGCGCTCTGCCATCTGCCCCCGTCCACCCTCACCTCGACCCGCTCAATCCCCCGGTGTTGCGCCCAGGCGTAGCCGGCGATCGCGACCGTCCCGGCGGGCACCGTCGAATTGTTTTGGGGGACGTCAATGCGTGAGGAGGTTTTGACCGGCCCACGTTCTGACCAGCCCCGGGTAGACCAGTAGGCGACGTCGTCGTCGTACCGTGTCACTTTCAGCTCGGTCACCCACTTGGTCGCCGAGACGAAACCGTACAGCCCGGGAACCACCAGGCGGACGGGGAAACCATGTTCAACAGGGAGCGTTTCGCCGTTCATTCCGACGGCGATCAGCGAGTCCCGATCGTCGGTCATGGCTTCCAGCGGGGTGCTGGCGGTGAATCCGTCGATGCTGCGCGACAGCACCATATCGGCCCGGTCCTGGACGCCCGCCATGGCTAGCAGGTCGCGGACCGGCCAGCCGAGCCATTTTGCGTTGCCGATCAGGTCACCGCCCACCACGTTCGAAACGCAGGCGAGGGTGATATAGCTTTCGATCAGGGGCTTGGTCAGGAGCTCGTCGAAGGTCAGCTCGACCTCCCGATCCACCATGCCGGTCACCCGTAGCCGCCAGGTGACCGGATCCACTACCGGCACCACGAGGGCGGTATCGATCCGGTAGTAGTTGTCGTTGGGGGTCACCAGCGGTGAAACGCCGTCGACGCCGAGATCCGCCCCTGCGGGAAGCACTGCTGCCGCTGAAGCCCGGTTCGCGCTCGCCGACGGCCTTGGCAGGGAGATCTGTTCCCTGGCGACGGTCACCAGGGATTGGCTGTTGCGCACCCCCGCCGCTGCGGCCCCCGATACTGCCGCGACGACGCCGCCCACTCCCACCCCCACGAGGAACCGGCGGCGGGCCACCGGCCCTGGAACGCCGCCGTCGGCCGCCGTGCGGGGGTGCCAGGCCGCCAGCCGGTCGATCATGACGCTGATCAGCATGACGCCTAGTACCAGGGCGACCACCGGCGCCGCGAAGGCGGGCGTTGAGGACTGCGGCCGTGCGGCGACGGCGGCGATCCCCGCCAGGCCGAACGCCAGCACGACTGCGGCTCCGGCCCGACGCCACCTGTATTCAAGGATTCCGGCGGCGGCGGCCATTGAAGCGATGATGAGGAACATTGCGCCGAGGAATACCAGCTTGTCGGCGGTGCCGAACGTCTCAATGGCCCAGTCCTTGACGCCGGGTGGCAGCACATCAATGACGATCGACCCGACGGCGGTCACCGGGGAAAGGGAGGGGCTGACCAGCGCGGCGGTCAGCTCGGCTGCGATCACAGCGAGCAGGACAGCAACCAGCCCGGAAAGTGCTGCCCATCCGTTGGTCCGTCTCACGCCGGTCACCCTTTCTGTGATGTGTCAGTCATTTAGCCCAACGTCTGCGCCCCATCATCGGTTCGCCGGGCGTGCATAAGCCTCCACCGAATAGTGGCCCTAGCTGAAAGGGCGTAATCTCGAGGGATGGGAATTGAACTGGGTATGCCGCATATCGGGGTCCAGCGTCCCTCTGATGCCGGGCCGGGGCTGATTGACAGTTTCGGCCGCAAGGCCACTGACATGCGCCTGTCGCTGACCGACAAATGTAATCTGCGCTGCACCTATTGCATGCCCGCCGAGGGTCTTGACTGGCTGCAAAAGTCAGCCGTGCTCTCCCGTGAGGAGATCGTCCGGCTGGTGCGGATCGGCGTTGATTCCCTCGGGGTGCGTGAATTGCGCCTGACGGGTGGCGAACCGCTGGTGCGGGCCGACCTGCTGCAGATCATCGGCGACATCCGCGCCAACCACGCGGACCTGCCCATCTCCATGACGACCAACGGCCTGGGCCTGGACAAAAAGGCTCAAGCCCTCAAGGACGCGGGCCTGAGCCGGATCAATGTGTCGATGGATTCGCTCCACCCCGATACGTTTGCCCAACTGACCCGCCGGCCGTTCCTCGACCGGGTGCTGCGGGGTATCGAAGCTGCGGCGCAGGTGGGGCTTGGCCTGGTCAAGATCAACGCCGTCCTGATGCGCGGGATCAACGACCATGAGGCGCCCGAACTCCTCGAATGGGCGGTGTCCAAGGGATTTGAGCTGCGTTTTATCGAGCAGATGCCCCTCGACGCGGACCACGGCTGGACCCGCGACGGCATGATCACTGCCCTCGAGATGCGGACCCTGCTGGAGCAGCAGTTTGTGCTGACCCCGGATCCGCGCAACCGGGACGGCGCCCCCGCCGAGCGCTGGGAGGTACGCCGAATCGCGGCCCCTGACATCGTCGTCGGCACCGTGGGCATTATCGCCTCGGTGACTGAGCCGTTCTGCGCCGACTGCCGGCGAACCCGCGTCACCGCCGAGGGCAAGATCATGAGCTGCCTATTTTCCCGCGAGGAGACCGATCTACGGGATCTGCTGCGGTCGGACGCCGACGACGACGCGATCGCCGCCCGCTGGCAGGACGCCATGTGGGCCAAGCCGAAAGCGCATGGGATGGGCCACGTGGGTCTGGGTTCGGACGATTTTGTCCAGCCGGACCGCAGCATGAGCGCGATCGGCGGCTAGATGCTGATTCGATATTTCGGCGCCGCGCAGGCCGCAGCCGGTACGGCAGAAGAACGCCTCGACCTCGACGCAGTGACGCTCGAGACAGTCCTGGCGCACCTCACCGCCCGGTACCCGCTGCCGGTTCGGGTGGGCGGGCCGGCGATGCCCGAGGTCATCGCCCGGAGCAGCTTCCTGCTGAACGAGGTGGCTGCCCGTGACCGCGGCCGGGTGCTGGCCGCCGACGACGTCCTGGATATTCTGCCGCCCTTCGCCGGGGGCTAGCCCCAGCCTGCCTCCGCCCCCTGGTCAGGTGCTAGACGCGTTCCAATAGCATTGCCGTGCCCTGGCCGACCCCCACGCACATGGTCGCGAGCCCCCGGTCCGCCTGCTCGCGTTCCATCCGTCCGAGCAGGGTGATGGCGATCCGTGCACCCGATGAACCCAGCGCATGCCCGAGGGCGATGGCACCGCCGTCGCTATTCACAATCCCCGGGTCGAGACCTAGCCTGCGGATGCAGGCCAACGACTGGGTGGCGAACGCCTCATTGAGCTCCACCGCACCGATATCGTCGAGCCGCCAGCCGGCTCGGGAAAGCACCTTCTCCGTCGCGGGAACCGGACCGATGCCCATGATTTCCGGCGGCACTCCCGCTGATGCGCCGTCCACGACACGTGCCCGGGGAACCAGACCGAACCGCTTCACCGCGCTCTCGCTGGCAACGACGATGGCGGACGCACCGTCGTTGAGTGAACTCGCGTTTCCTGCCGTGACGATCCCGCCCGGCCGCACGACCGAACGAAGCGAGGCCAAAGTTTCCAGCGATGTACCTGGCCGGGGACCCTCGTCCTGGTCTACAACGCCGGTCTTCGTTTCAACGGACAGAATCTCCTTGGTGAACCGCCCCGCAGCAATAGCCGCCAAGGCACTCCCATGGGACTTCACCGCGAACGCATCAGCATCTTCCCGGGTGATGCCATCCAGCGACGCCACTTCTTCAGCGGTTTCCGGCATCGACAGCTTTTGCTGGTCGCTGAAGCGCGGGTTGGTGAATCGCCACCCCAGAGAGGTGTCAGCAATTTCGCCGGGTCGGGCGAAGGCCTTCACTGGCTTTTCCATCACCCACGGTGCGCGGGTCATGGACTCCACCCCACCTGCAATGACCACGTCAGCGGCACCGGCCTTGATCATCTGCGAGGCGATCAAAATGGCGCTCAGCCCTGAAGCGCACAGCCGGTTGACGGTCAGGCCGGGAACAGTGTCCGGCAACCCGGCAAGCAGCGTTGCCATCCGCGCCACGTTCCGGTTGTCTTCGCCGGACTGGTTGACGCAGCCCAGAACCACTTCGTCGACGGCCTTCGGGTCCATGCCCGCACGTTGCAGGGACTCCCGAACCACCAAAGCCGCAAGGTCATCCGGTCGCACCGATGACAGGGCACCACCATAACGGCCGACAGGAGTTCTCACTCCTCCGACAAGAAAAGCTTCATTCATTGGGTGTTCCTTAATTGAGGTGTTGGCTGGATGGGCGGGGTCAGGCGAACGCGGAGATGCCGGTGATGTCGCGCCCGATCAGCAGCGACTGGATGGAGTCGGTCCCCTCGTAGGTGTGCACCACCTCCATGTCGGTCATGTGGCGGGCCACATGGTTTTCCAGCAGCAACCCATTCCCGCCCAGAATGTCCCGCGCCTGCAGGCAGATCCAGCGAGCCTTCTGGGCGGTATGCATCTTCGCGAGTGAGGCCATGGGGCTGGTCATTTTTCCCTGATCCGCGAGGGTGGCAAGGCGGAAACAGATCAACTGCATCGCTGTCAGCTCGGAGAGCATGTTGGCGAGCTTGTTCTGCACCAACTGGAAGCCCGCGATGGGCTTGCCGAACTGCACCCGCTGTGTGGCATAGGAAACTGCAGCTTCGTAGGCAGCAATGCCGTGGCCCACGGCTTCCCAGGATGCCCCGCTGCGGGTTGCCGTCAGTACCCGGGTCACGTCCCTGAAGGAGTGAGCCTCGGCGAGCTTGTTCTCGGCCGGGATGCGGACGTTGTCGATCATCACATCGGGCTGCCAGATGGCCCGCTTGCCGATTTTCCCCGTGATGAGCTCGGTGGTGTATCCATCCGGGTAGGTGCCGTCGTCATTCTTTTCCAGAATGAAGCCCTTGACCTTGTTGTCCGCTTCATCGCGCGCCCAGATGATGACGACGTCGGCAATGTTCGCGTTCCCGATCCACCGCTTGCGGCCGTTCAGGACGTAATGCTCACCTTCCCGTCGGGCTGTGGTTTCAAGCGCCACCGAATCCGACCCATGGTCCGGCTCAGTCAGGCCAAACGCGCCAATCTTGTCCAGCCTTGCCATGCCGGGCAGCCACCGCTGCTTCTGTTCCTCGTTGCCGAGCATGTTGATGGTGCCCATCGACAGCCCCGACTGCACTCCGATGAACGTATTGAGGCTGCCGTCACCGCGCGACATCTCAACGGAAACCATTCCCGCGGCCAGCCTGCTCAGCCCGGGGCAGCCGTAGCCCTCGATGGTAGAACCAACGATTCCGAGCTGGGCAATGCCGGGGACCAGCTCAAAGGGAAACTGCGCAGCTTCCCAGTAGTCGTTGATCACCGGAAGCACCGACGTATCGACGAAGCCGCGGACTTTCTTCCGGATCAGCACCTCCTCCTCGGACAGGAGCTCATCAAGAAGGTAGTAGTCAACGTTCACCGGATCAGCGCTCTGGGCGGTAGTGCTCATGGGGTCCTCATCTGTCGTCGTCGGATCTAGGAAAGTTCAGCGGGCTGCGGCGAGCTGCTGCGCAAGCCAGCCGCGCACCAGGTCCGAGCTGGAGCCCAGCATCGGCGGAGCCAAATCGTAGGTGGCGGGTGTCCGGGAGAAACTCACCGGGTGTCGAACCGTCGGAATTTGTCGTTCGTTTTCGCCCGGGAGTACCACTGGATCCAGGCCCAGCCTGTCGGCAAGGTCCACCCCGCCCTTCACGTCCTGGATGGGCGCACAAGGCAACCCCGCACCGGAAAGAAGGGGGAACCATTCCTCGGCCGACCGGGCTGCCAGCTGCACTTCGAGGAGGATGCGCAGCTCCGACCGGTGCGCGTTGCGTTGCTCCGCGGAGGAGAACCGTTGATCCTGCGCCAGTTCGGGTACCTCAAGCACCGTGCAGAGCCGCGCAAACTGGCCGTTGTTGGCTGCGGCGATGACCAGCCGGCCGTCACCGGTCAGCATAGGCTCGTAAGGGTAGAGGCTGGGGTGTTCATTGCCCATCCGGGTGGGAATGACACCGCCAGTGACATAGGCCGCGGATTGGTTGACCATCCCCGACAGGGCTGAGGACAGCAGATTCAGCTCCACATGCTGCCCTTCCCCGGTGGTGGTGCGGTGATGGAGTGCTCCAAGAATTCCCGTGCTGGCGTGCAAGCCAGTGATGACGTCGAACATTGCCAACCCGGCACGGTACGGTTCCGTCTCCTGGCCACCGGTGAGGCTCATCATCCCCGAGGCCGCCTGGACCAAGAGGTCATAGCCGGGGAGCGCGGCGCCTGCACCGGTTCCGAAGCCCGTGATCGATGCGTAGATGACCGTGGGATTGAGATCGGCAATCGCGGCGTAGTCAAGACCGTAGCGCTCCAGTCCATGGGGCTTGAAGTTCTCAACGACTATGTCGGCCCGGGCGGCCAGCTGCTGTGCAAGGGCAAGGTCTGAGGGCTCGTTGAAGTCCAGGGTGATCGAGTGTTTGTTCCGGTTGACGGAGAGGAAGAACGTGCTCTCGTCGTCGCGTACCGGCGGCTTCCACGTCCGGGCATCGTCTCCGGCCGGAGACTCGACCTTGATCACTGTGGCGCCCATATCGGCGAGCAGCATCGTGCAGTACGGTCCCGCCAGCACCCTGCTGAAATCCGCAACGACCACTCCGCTCAGCGGACCACTCCCGGTGCGTCCAAAGATTTCGTTCAGCGTGTCCGCTGCAGCTTCCGCCATAGTTGATCCTCCATCACATGTGTCGTGTGTCACCACCCTCGCAGAGGCCCAAGCTCGCGTCCAATACAAATTGTGTCGGCTATTTTTACGATTTCAGGAATAATCTCTTGACGTTCTTTCCCAGATTTCACCCCGATAGGTCCCTCATTGATAGCTTGCTTAGCTCCAATCATTGACTCTTAGTAACAATCCCGACAATAATTCAGGGTTATGGAGATACAGCAAGTCCGCGCCTTCCTCGCCGTCGCCCAGGAACTGCACTTCGGCCGTGCCGCGGAACGTCTGCACATCGCCCAGCCACCACTGAGCCGCACCATCAAGAATCTTGAACGCGAGCTGGGTGCAACCCTTTTTGAGCGCAGCACCCGAAGCGTGAAACTCACGACTGCGGGCCAGGCGCTGCTGGCCCCGGCAGAGGAGATCATGTCAGCCTGTCGCAGGGCACGATCGGCAGTAACTTCGGCAGGCAAAGGTGAGACTGGGAGGGTCCGGGTGGCTTTCGCGGGTGTGTCCTCCCACGTCATGGTGGGCAAGCTGGCAAAGCTGGTCAGGCAGACCCACCCCGGAATCGACATTGAGCTATACAGCTCCTACTACGCCGTCCCTGCCCTGAATGAGGTCATTGCGGGCACCATGGACATCGGCCTGGGCCGGTGGAGCTTCCTACCCTCGGGGATCGAATCGCGGACCGTGGCCCGGGAGACTCTGGTGATTGCGCTGCCGTCAAACCATCGGCTGGCTCACCGGACGTCGGTCCGGATGGCAGATTTTGCCACCGAGGATTTTGTTGCCTTGCCGCCGGACCCGGGGGCAGTCCTCAGGGAACACCTCGATCGGCTTTCCCACGGTGCTGGCTTTGTGCCCTCGATCGTGCAGGCTGCACCCGATACGTCCACACTGCTCTCGTTGGTCGCCGCAGACATTGGCTGCGCCCTTACTGTGTCCTCTGTCCCGGACAACGTGTCCTACCCGGGGGTGGTGTTTGTCCCCCTTGAGGATCCGGCCGAACCCATCCTGCTGCGTCTGATCTGGCGCAGTGATGACAGCAGTCCAGCGCTGCGCGAGGTCCTGCGCCTTTCTGAGGCCCTGATGCCCTCGCCGGAGCCGTCCCCGGCCTAAGCGGGCTGAATCCCGCCCAGGCCGCACCTCCAGTGGTTACTCTGAGAGCGACTGCAGCCGGCCCTCCGCGTGGGTGGGCGCCGCCGCCGTCGGGGTTTGCCCGTCTTTGCGCAGGGCAATGAAGGTCAGGAGGAGAACCACGCCCAGCAGCACCCCACCGAGGGCCGCGGCGGCCACTCCGGGCATCATCAGGCTGACACCGGCGACAGCGGAGACGACGCGCAGCAGCATCGGCAACCGCCGGCCCATGCCAAGCACCCACCCTTCGAAGGCACAGGCCAGAGCGTAGACACCGATCAGGCTGAGACTGAAGGCCATCACAATCTCCGGCAACGGGGCCTGGGCAACCAGCGCCGGATTCAGCGCAAACCCAAACGGCACGATGTACTTCACTGCCCCCAACTTCATTGCGGAGACGCTGGTTTTCATCGGGTCGGAACCGGCGATCCCGGCGGCGGCAAAGGACGCGAGCGCCACCGGCGGCGTGATGTAGGAGACTGCGGCCCAATAGATGACGAAGAGGTGGGCTGCGATCGGATCGATACCGAGTTCGACGACGGCGGGGACCATGACGATTGCCAGGAACACGTAGGCCGCGGAAACGGTCATACCCATGCCCAGGATGAAGCAGGTCACGGCACCGGCAATGAGCATCAGCACCACGTTGTCCCCGACCAGGACCAGCAGTTCCCTGGCCAGTGAGAGAGTTACCCCGGACATGTTGAGCCCGCCAACAATGAGCCCCACCCCGGCGATGATGCCCAGGATCTCACTAATGGTCCTGCCGCAGTCGAAAAGCATATCGACGAACCGGCGTGGCGTGAGCCTGCCCTCCCGCTTGACCATCCCGTAGACCACCAGGGCACCCGCTACCCAGAACGGTGCCTGCGTTTCGGTGGTGACCACCAGAAGCGCGGTCAACATGACAAGTGAGGCAAGGTACGGCCAGCCCGAGGCCATCACCGGACCAAACCTGGGCAGTTTGGACTTCGGCAGCCCCGCCAGGCCCTTCCTGGAGGAATAGGCATCAATCTGAAGGTAGATGCCCACGTAGTACAGGATTGCGGGAATAGTCGCGGCGATCAGAATTTCCTTGTAGGGCACACCCACAAAGGAAATCATCAGGAACGCCGCGGTGCCCATGACCGGCGGGGTAATGGATCCGCCGGATGACGCGGTGGCTTCAACCGCCCCTGCGTACCGGGGAGAAAACCCGGCCTTGATCATGGCCGGGATGGTCATGGGCCCGGTGGTGAGCACATTCGAGACGGCGCTTCCGCTCATCATTCCCATGGAAGCGCTGCTGGCCACCGACACCTTGGCGGCGCCGCCGCGTGCACCACCAAACAGGGATTGGGCCAGATTGTGGAAGAACGTGGATCCGCCGGTGTGCCGGAGAATCACCCCGAAGAGCAGGAATCCGATCAGGATGCTGGCTGCGGTCTGCAGCGGCAGGCCCATGATCCCTTCGACGCCCACCGCATGGATCTGGGCAGTGGTCCGGAAATCATGGGAGATGCCCTGCAGAAATCCGAAGGGCATCCGGGAAGAGAACATCGGATACACAGAGAACAGGAACGCGATGACCGCAACCGCTGACCCGGCTGTGCGCCGCAACGCCTCGATCGCCAGCCCCCACAGCACCACGCTGAAGACGGCTGCCAGCGGCGGCGCCGCGTAATCCCATCCCAGATTCAGGATGGTCTCAGCGTTGACGCCGAAGTAGACGGTGACCACCAGCGTCGCGGCGAACAGAACGATGTCGTACCAGGCCAGCGCGGCAGGCCTTGGTCGAGGCCCGACACCATCGTCAGCGGCCGGCAACGTCACGGACTTTGACGCCGGGAAGATGATGAACGCGATGGCCAGGAAGCAGGTCAGCATGTAGTACAGATAGGCGTGCGTGAGCAGTGTGACACCGAAGAGATCCCAAAAGAACACCTGGTTCATTGAGAGCAGGATGCCGAGAACAGTGAACACCACCACCACTGCCCGCCAGGGGCCGTTCAGCCGCGGCGGCGCATCGGTTGTCGTCCCAGCGGGAGGCGCAGTCTCAATCGTCAAGGTGTTCTTCCTTCCATGCGGTCCATTCCTGGGCCAGGTTTTCCTTGTCAGCCGGTCCGATGAATGTTTCCCAGCCTTCCTGCAACGCGGCCTGCCGTTCGACAAGCTCGGCATTGCGCTGTTCAGCCTCTTCGGTCCACATGCCCTGTTCCTCGAGATACCTCACGGTCCCGGGATGAAACGGGACCACCAGGGGCTCGGTGAGCACCTTGTCGAGGGCAAACTCACCAGCGGACGGTGTGGTGTTTTCATAGCGGTCAAAGTTTTCATCCATGGCTTTCACCAGGTCATAGACCTGCTGCTCATCGGTGTCCGCATAGGTGGAGATCGGGACCGTGTAGGCGAAGTTTTTTGCCGAGTCCCCCTCCTCCATTCCTGGGGCTCCCGAAAACTCGCCGATGGTCACCATCGGGGCGATCGCGTTGACGGCTGCCATCTTTTCGGGGGAATCGTCGTTCATGCTCATCCAGTCGACGTCCACCGTGCTGGCGAGCTCTTCCAGGTTGGAGCCATAGGCACTACTGAACAGGACATCCAGCCGACCGGTCTTCAGCGCTTCGGTTTGGTCGCTATAACTTACGTCGACGGGTTCGACGTCATCCCAGGTCAGGCCACCGTAGGCAAGGTAGGCCTCCAGCTTGAGGTTAATTGAGGTGTTGGCTGTGACACGGGGGAATTTTTTTCCTTTGAGGTCCTCGAAAGTTTCGATGCCAGCGTCGGTGCGGGTCATCAGCCCATAATTTCCCATGGGCGCCCACACCACACGGAGATCCTGGGGGCCCCAGTTCTCGCTGGAGAAGTCCTGGATGCCCTCGAATCCGAAGTAGTATTCGTCTCCCATCCGGCTGAACTGGGCGCTGCCAGCCTTCAGTGGAGCAACCCGCCCAATCGATGTGTCGGAGGTGAGGATACGAACCTGGGTGCCCTGCACACGGGTGAGACTGTCCGATACAGCGGCAAGGTCGTTGTAGGTTCCGGTTCCCACACCGTAGGTAGTCATCACCAGCTGGGAATTGGGGTCAGCGCGGCTGTCGGGCGAACTGCTGGTAACGATGCCAGTGATGAGGACTCCGGCCAGCACGGTACAGGTCAAGATTTTCTTCATTGAAAGCCCCTATGAGATCCGGCGGCCGGCGATATGCCTTGATGCCATGGATCAGTTGCCTGAAAGTGTTATCTACGTCACTCTCCCAGAAAGGTTACCCATACTTCCAATACCTAATTCGCCGAAGATTCATACCTTGAATGAATCGATAGACAGGACGTTCTCTCGAAGAGATTGTTTTCTATCCGGTATCAATCATGCTCGGCTTTGGTATTGGATTAGCTGTAATACTCCTGAGAGAGTGAGGGCAGTCACTACATTTTTGAAGGAGACCCCATGACGGCAGCACTCAACGAATCCCCTGTCGCTTCGGCACTACCGGATGTCGCAAACGTCCCTGACACCTCCGACGTCCTGCAGCTCAACGGACTACTCAGTAGCCAGGAGCTAGCCGTTCAGACGTCGGTCAGGGCATTTGTGGACACCAGGATCAAGCCCAACATCGCCCAGTGGTACGAGAGCGCTTCCTTCCCCACTGAAATAATGCACGAGCTCGGTGATCTGGGCGTGCTGGGCATGCACCTTCACGGGTACGGCTGCCCCGGGCGCACCGCTGTCGAATACGGCGTGGCCGCCATGGAACTGGAAGCCGGTGATTCAGGTATCCGGACGCTCGTCAGCGTGCAGGGCTCACTGGCGATGAGCGCCATCCACAAGTGGGGCTCCGAAGAGCAGAAGAATCATTGGCTGCCGTCTATGGCTACCGGCCGCGCTATCGGTTGCTTCGGTCTCACGGAGCCAACCGCAGGCAGCGACCCATCCGCCATGAAGACGTTCGCCCGCAAGGATGGAGCGTCCTGGATTCTCACTGGCGAGAAGCGCTGGATTGGTCTGGCGTCTATTGCCCAGGTGGCGGTGATCTGGGCGATGACGGACGACGGTGTTCGCGGGTTCCTGGTGCCCACTGACTCCCCCGGCTTCGTAGCAACGCCGATCACCTCCAAGCTCTCCATGCGCGCCTCGGTTCAGTGCGACATCATCATGACGGATATCCGGCTCCCCGACACCGCACTCCTCCCCGGGGCAAAAGGCTTGCGCGGCCCGTTCTCCTGCCTGAACGAGGCGCGGTACGGAATTATCTGGGGTGCCATGGGTGCGGCCCGTGACAGCTACCAGGCCGCACTGGACTACTCACAGGGACGTCTGCAGTTCGACAAGCCACTTGCCTCCTATCAACTCACCCAGGAGAAGCTGGTCAACATGATGCTCGAAATCCAGAAGGGCACACTGTTGGCTATACATATCGGCCGGCTGAAGGACGCAGGCACGCTGCAGCCGGAGCAAATCTCGGTGGGCAAGCTGAACAATGTGCGGGAGGCCATCGCCATCGCACGCGAGGCTCGGACCGTCCTGGGCGGCAACGGCGTGACCCTCGACTATTCGCCACTGCGCCATGCCAACAACTTGGAGAGTGTGCGCACTTATGAGGGTACTGATGAGGTACACACCCTGATTCTGGGCAGTCACCTCACCGGCATCCCGGCGTTCAGGTAGGGGCGCTTTCATGGAATTCACCCTGATCAACGCCGAGTCCACCAACGGGCTGGGCATCATCACCATCAACCGCCCTGAGAGCCGCAATGCCCTCAACCGGGTTGTACTGGACGAGATCGCCAACGCCCTGGACCTCTTTCTTGACGACGAAGGTGTGGGCGCGGTGATCTTTACCGGCGCCGGGGGGAAGGCGTTTATTGCTGGCGCCGACATCAACCAGTTAGCCAACTACAGCCTGGTTGATGGCCTCTCCGGCAGGATGCAACGGCTCTACGACACCATCGAGGGTTACGAGCTGCCGACCATCGCCGCCATCAACGGGTATGCGCTCGGTGGGGGGCTCGAACTTGCGATGGCGTGTGACATCCGTGTAGCGGCAGAAGGTAGCCGGTTTTCCCTGCCGGAAACCAATCTCGGCATCATTCCCGGCGCGGGCGGAACTCAGCGGTTGCCGAGGCTGGTGGGCCGGGGGCGCGCCGTGGAACTCATCCTGACCGGACGGCTGGTCGACGCACCCGAGGCTCTGGGCATGGGGCTGGTGACCGACGTCGTCCCGTCGTCGGACCTGATGGATACGGTGAGGAAAACCGCCGACACCATCATGGCGAAGGGCCCGCTAGCAGTCCGCCTGGCCAAAATGGTGGTGAAGCATGGCTTTGACACCGATCAGCAGACCGGACTTCTCCTGGAGCGGCTTGCTCAATCGCTCCTGTACACCACCCAGGACAAAGCCGAAGGCACCGCAGCATTCCTCGAAAAACGCTCAGCCAGATACGTAGGAAAGTAGCAATGGAAACTAAACCTGATCTTCAGAAAATTCGCCGCATTCTCGTCGTAGGTGCGGGCGCCATGGGCTCCCAAATCGGATTGGTCGGCGCGCTGGCCGGGTATCAGGTCACCGTCCAGGACATCTCGGAGAGGATGCTGGCGCCGGCGAGTGAAGAGCTCTCACTGCGGCTCGACCGCAGTGTTGCTAAAGGCCGCCTCGAACGCGGGGCAGCGGACGCTGCATTGAACCGGATGAGCTTCACCACCAGCCTCAGGGATGCCGCATCGACTGCTGACTTCGTCATCGAGGCCGCAGTGGAAAAACTGGATATCAAGCGGGAGATCTTCCGGGAACTCGATGAGTACGCACCAGCCCATGCAGTGTTGGCCACCAATTCCTCCACGCTGGGCTCATCGAAAGTGGCGGATGCCACCGGGCGTCCGGACAGGGTCTGCAACATGCACTTCTTCAACCCAGCCCTGGTCATGAAATGCGTCGAGGTGGTGCGCCACGAGAGCACCTCCCAGCAAACAGTGGACACCACAATGGGTCTCGCCACGCGGCTGGGCAAAGCGCCAATCCTGATCAATCGCGAGATCCCCGGGTTCGTCGCAAACCGCCTGCTGGGCGCTTTGCGCACCGAGGCGCTGAAACTGTACGACGGCGGCATAGCGAGTTTTGAAGACATCGACACGGCGGCCAAGACTGCGTTGGGTCACCCCATGGGCCCCTTCGAATTGATGGACCTGGTGGGCCTCGATGTCGCCTACCTGATCAGGCACGCCCATCATCAGGAGACCGGGGATCCCGCTGACCTGCCACATCCGGCCCTTGCCGAGCTCTACGAAGCCGGGCACTACGGGCGAAAGACTGGGAAGGGCTGGTACGAGTACACCGAGGGCAGCTAGAGGCACTCCGCTCGCACCCTGCTAGTCCGTTAAGTCATGATCCTAAAACGCGCCCCTGCTGAGCAGCGGCGCGTTCGAAGATTCTGTGCAGGACCGCTAGTGGCCGAAATCCGCTGGGGTGTCGAACGGGCCGACAACGGTAATCGTGCGCGGGGCGGCAGCTAGTTCAGCGGCCAGTTCCCGGACCTGCGCCTCGGTGACGGCGTTGACCCGTGCCAGCACCTCATCGAGGCCGAGGAACTCCCCCGACACCAGTTCTGCCCGGCCGAGGCGTGACATCCGAGACCCGCTGTCCTCCAGTGCCAGCACCATACCGCCGGAGAGTTGCCCGACGGCTCGACGCAGCTCATCGGCGGAAATCCCGTCTGCGGCGAGCCGGTCCAGCTCGGCACCGAGCAGCTCAATGACCTGACCGGTCTTCGCCGGTGAGCACCCCGCGTACATGGCGAAGTAGCCGGCGTCGGCGTAGGAGGCGGAGAAGGAGTAGGTCGAATAGACGAGCCCGCGCTTCTCGCGGACTTCCTGGAAAAGCCGTGATGACATCCCGCCGCCCAGGACGGCGTTCAGCACGCTCATCACGAACCGCCGGTCGTCGGTGGCGGTGATTGACGGGCAGCCGACCAGAATGTTTGCCTGCTCCACCGCACGCCGAATGACCCGGATTCCTCCGGTGCTTTCAATCGGTACCGGCGTATCGGAACGACGGGCCACGGGCAGCGCATCGGCCTCCAGCGTCCAGCCGGCGGTCCGCAGCGCGTCGAGGACGAGCCCGCAGACCACTTCGTGGTCCAGTCCCCCGGCCGCGGTGACGACCAGTTCCGATGGTCGGTAATACTGGCGGTAGTGAGCCAGGACCGAGTCGCGGGGCACTGCCTTGATGGCGTCGGGGGTGCCGCCGATGGGGCGACCCAGTGGGTGGGACCCGAGCACCGCTTCGACGAATTCTTCGTGGGCGACGTCGGCGGGGTCATCGCTGTCCATCGCGATTTCCTCGAGGATGACGTCGCGTTCCTGCTCAAGTTCGTCGGCGTCAATCACGGCGCTGGTCACCATGTCGGCGATTACGTCGATTGCCATGGGCAGATCAGCGTCAAGCACCCGGGCGAAATAGCACGTGTGCTCCTTCGCCGTGGCAGCGTTGGATTCACCGCCCACCTCGTCAAACGCTTCGGCAATCTCGAGCGCAGTGCGCCGCGTGGTGCCCTTGAAGAGCAGGTGTTCAAGGAAGTGAGTGGACCCGTGCTGGCCTTCGGCCTCATCCCGGGATCCGACCCCCACCCAGAAACCGATGGTCGCGGACCGCTGGCCGGGCATTGCCTCGGTCAGGACACGCACCCCGCCGGGAAGTACTGACCGGCGCACCACGGCGCCGCCCAGCGTCCCCGCGACGAGCGTGGGATCGTGGCCGGCACCCGCACTGTCCGCGGAAGGCGCAGGGGTGGGCAGCAGCGGCAGGACGATCGACGTCGGCCCAGTGCGGTTCTCGTGTGAAACGGCCAACGGCCCTGCTCCCGACGTGGTGTCGGGAACAGGACCGGAGGCGTTGTTAGCTGATACAACCATTCGTTAGTTGTCGTCACCCTCTGCTGAGTCCGCCGAAGCGTTCTCAGCCGCAGCGTCGTCGGCAACCACTGGGGAGAGCGAAAGCTTTCCGCGGTCATCGATCTTGGTGATTTCGACCTGAACCTTCTGGCCCACCGAAACAATGTCGTCGACGTTGTCGACGCGCTTGCCGTTGGCCAGCTTGCGCAGCTCGGAGATGTGCAGCAGCCCATCCTTGCCCGGGGTCAGCGACACGAAGGCACCGAAGGTGGTGGTCTTGACGACCGTACCCAGGTACCGCTCGCCAATCTCAGGAACCTGAGGGTTGGCGATGGCGTTCACTGCGGCGCGTGCAGCCTCGGCCGCACCACCGTTGGTGGCGCCGATCAGAACCGTGCCGTCATCTTCGATGGAGATGTCAGCGCCGGTGTCTTCCTGGATCTGGTTGATCATCTTGCCCTTGGGGCCAATGACCTCGCCGATCTTGTCAACCGGGATCTTCACCGAGATGATGCGTGGCGCGAACTCGGAAAGCTCGTCCGGCACGTCGATGGCTGCCTCAAGGACACCCAGGATGTGCAGGCGGGCTTCACGGGCCTGCTTCAGGGCTGCGGCGAGCACTGAGGCGGGGATTCCGTCGAGCTTGGTGTCCAGCTGGATGGCTGTGACGAACTCGGCGGTACCGGCAACCTTGAAGTCCATGTCGCCGAAAGCATCTTCAGCGCCAAGGATGTCGGTCAGTGCCGCGTAGCGGGTCTGACCGTCGACGACGTCGGACACCAGGCCCATGGCGATACCAGCGACGGGTGCCTTCAGGGGCACACCGGCGTTGAGCAGCGACAGGGTTGAAGCACAGACCGAGCCCATCGACGTCGAGCCGTTGGAGCTCAGCGCCTCGGAGACCTGACGGATCGCGTAAGGGAATTCCTCACGGGTCGGCAGGACCGGCATCAGGGCGCGCTCGGCGAGGGCACCGTGACCGATTTCGCGGCGCTTCGGCGAACCGACGCGACCGGTTTCACCGGTGGAGTAAGGAGGGAAGTTGTAGTTGTGCATGTAGCGCTTGCGCGTCACCGGCGACAACGAATCAATCTGCTGCTCCATCTTGAGCATGTTCAGCGTGGTGATTCCCATGATCTGGGTTTCGCCGCGCTCGAAGATCGCAGAACCGTGAACGCGAGGCAGGACCTCGACCTCGGCGGTGAGCTGACGGATGTCGCTCAGGCCGCGGCCGTCGATACGGATCTGATCCTTGAGGATGCGCTGGCGGACAACGCTCTTGGTGACCGACCGGAACGCGGCAGAGAGTTCCTTCTCGCGTCCTTCGAACTGCCCGGCGAGGTCAGCGGTGACGCTGTCCTTGAGGGCGTCCGAGGCGAGGTCGCGCTCTTTCTTGTCAGCGATCTGGAAGACCTCGGTCAGCTTGGCTGCTGCTGCCGACTCTACTGCTGCGAAGACGTCGTCCTGGTAGTCAAGGAAGACCGGGAAGTCGACGGTTGGCTTGGCTGCGCGGCCGGCAAGGTCAGCCTGAGCGTCACACAGGGCGCGGATGTACGGCTTTGCCGCTTCCAGGCCGTCGGCGACGATCTCTTCGGTCGGTGCGGTGGCACCGTCTTCCTTGATGAGCTTCCACGAGTTGTCGGTGGCTTCAGCTTCCACCATCATGATGGCGACGTCGTCACCCTCGGGTCCACTGACCACACGGCCGGCAACGACCATGTCGAAGACCGAGTTCTCCAGTTCGGAGTGCTTCGGGAAGGCGATCCACTGATCCTGGCCGCTGCCATCGGAGACGAGTGCCACGCGGACACCACCGATCGGACCGGAGAAGGGGAGGCCGGAGAGCTGCGTGGACATCGAGGCGGCGTTGATGGCAACGACGTCGTATCGCACGTCGGGGTTGATCGCCAGGACGGTGACCACGATCTGGACCTCGTTGCGGAGGCCCTTCACGAAGGCCGGGCGCAGCGGGCGGTCCATGAGCCGGCAGGCGAGGATCGCCTCGGTGGAGGGACGGCCTTCGCGGCGGAAGAAGGAGCCTGGGATGCGCCCTGCGGCATACATGCGCTCTTCAACGTCGACGGTCAGGGGGAAGAAGTCGAAGCCTTCGCGGGGGTGCTTGCCAGCGGTCGTTGCTGACAGAAGCGCTGTGTCTTCGTCGATGTAAACCATTGCGGCGCCGGCTGCCTGCTGTGCAAGGCGGCCAGTCTCGAACCGTACGGTGCGCTTGCCGAACCGGCCGTTGTCAATAACGGCTTCGGCGAATTGAATTTCGGGACCCTCCATAGAGAGTCACCTCCGTTTCTGTTTGGGCTGGTGCCCTGCCGGAACCTGATCACCGTTCAATGCGGTGATGCTCGCACCCGGTCTTCGATCGAGATCCACGGGGACTCACGCGTGCTCTGCACTGTTCTGCGCTGCACGGCCGTCTGCTCCCGGAGACCACTACCGAGGACCGCGAATGCGCGGTGCCTGCCTGGCTCCATGTGTTTTTAGTTGTTTGTGTGGCCGGTGGCCACATGTGGAAGGCGGCTCCTTCCCTGAAGGAAGGACCCGCCCCACGTGTGTTACTAGCGGCGCAGGCCGAGACGCTCGATGAGCGTACGGTAGCGCGTGATGTCAGTCTTACGCAGGTAGTCCAGCAGACGACGACGGCGTCCAACCATCAAGAGCAGGCCACGACGCGTGTGGTGGTCGTGCTTGTGCATCTTGAGGTGTTCGGTGAGGTCGAGAATACGGCGGGACAGCATCGCAATCTGCACCTCAGGTGAGCCGGTGTCGGCTTCCCCGGTTGCATATTCCTTAATGATTTCCTGCTTGATAGCGGCGTCAAGGGCCACAATAACTCCTAGAGTTGTACCGTGAACAAGTTCCCTGGTCTTGCCGACAGTCGCCTGCCGAACCAAAGACACAGAAAGATCCAGCCACCACGGACTGCAGCCGGATCCACGGTCCAGTTTACCTGCTGAGGCGTTGTTCTGTCGAAAGGACCTCGCGGGTCTCTTCGACGTCGAGCCGCATCTGGGCGATCAGCGTGTCGGGCCCGGTGTAGGCCACCATTCCCCTCAACCGACGGGTGAACTCCACGATGATGATCTGTCCGTACAGGTCGAAGTCGGAAACGTCTTCCTTGGGGCGATCAATGACGTGTGCTTCGACGTGGCGACTGACGCCTTCGAAGGTGGGGTTCGATCCGACCGAAATGGCTGCGGGCCAGCGGGTGCCGGCTTCGTCGACGAGCCATCCGGCGTAGATCCCATCGGCGGGAATATAGCCGCCGGAGGCTGGTGACAGGTTGGCGGTCGGGTAGCCCAGTTCACGGCCGCGAGCCGCGCCGTGGACCACTTCGCCGCGCATCCGGTGTGGCCGTCCGAGGATCCGCGCGGCAGTTGCCACGTCCCCGTCTTCCAGGGCCTCGCGGACCCAGGTGGAGGAACAGCGCCGATCGCCGTCGGCCTCGGTGGGATCGGTCGGGCTGGCGCCGAAGTCGTCGATGACGATCACCTCGAAACCGAGTTTCTGTCCCAGTTCGCGCATCGTGCCGAGGTCGCCGCTATTGTCCCGACCGAAGCGGACATCGTGACCGATCACCACGGCGCGGGCGTTGAGGGCGTCGACGAAGACCTTTTGGACGAACTCTTCCGGCGTGTTTGCCGCCAGTTCCAGCGTGTAATGCATCATCAGCAACGCCTGGATCCCGGTGGTGGCGAGGGTCTCGATGCGGTCCTCAAGACCCATGATGAGTTCCGGCGCCTGATCCGGCCGATGCACCTTGGCGGGGTGGGGCTCAAACGAGATGACTACCGCTGCGGCGTCGCGGTCGCTTGCCGCGGCGACCAGCTGTTGCAACACCCGCTGATGGCCGAGGTGGACACCGTCGAAATTACCAATGGTGACCACCGATGGACCAAAACCATTCGGAACACTGGTCAGGTCATTCCAGTAGTACACGCATCTCCTCTTTCGTTGTAAACCGCCCCCGGGCCCGGGGTGCAGCGCTGACCGCCGGTCTTAGCCGCGTGCTGCGTACTCGTTGCGGATCTCGGTGGTCTTGGCGATGTACCGGTGCCACACCAGCAATGCTGCCGGGAAGGCGAGTTCAATGACCATCAGGATGATCATCATGTAGTGGGGGGTTCCGGAGAACGCCCAGGACAGGACCCGGCCGATACCGCCGATGAAGACCATCAGGCAGACCATCCAGAGCATGTTGGCCCACTCAAACTTCACGCCAATGGTGATAAACGCGGCTCCCACACCGACCATCATCGCCGAGAAAAAGCGGAACTGGCTTTCGAGCGTGGGGCTGGGGTTCCCAATATCGGTGTCAGGCACGCCCGAGGTTCCCGTGATCAGGTAGAAGGCGCCGAAACCGGCGAGGATCAGACCCACCAGGACGACGACAGTCCTGAAGACGCCCCACTCCCCCTTGGGCGACTTGGGCTTGGCGGTCTTCTTTCCGCTCTTCGCTGCGGTTTTGGGTGCCGACGACGGCGTCCCTGCCTTCGCCTGCGCTCCGGCCGGGCTGGCGGGCTGGCCGGCAGTCCGCCCGGCGGCATGGCCCGGAGCCTGAGCGCCCGTTGGCCGTGGCTGCCCGGCGGAGGGGCTTCCCGGCGCGTTGCCCGAGGCCGGGCGGGTGCTGTCCTGCGGATTGCCGGTGGGGTGGTTCTCTGAATTGGACATGATGCTCCCTTTAACTGGCTCCAGCATTAATTGGTACTCCTGCAGTCATACTCTCACGCAGCGGGGCTGATCCGCTCGGTGGTCTGCACCGTTGGTGTTCCCGGCCGATTCAGAAAAAGCCACCAGAGGCCAAGGATCGGCAGAACCAGCGGCACGAAGCCGTATCCCCTGCCGAACAGGGACCACACCGTGTCACTGGGAAATGCCTCCGGGTCGAGGAGGCTGAACAGCCCGACCGTGAGGACACCTACGAGTTCCAGACCCACCGCACCGACTGAAATCCAGTACCAGCGTTTCCCCGGCATCGCCAGGGCCACGGTCGCCAGGACGTAGACGACCGCGGCAAGCGCGGTCAGGAGGTAGGCGAGTGGCGCCTCACCGAATTTGGTGCCGATCTGGAAGGCTGCGCGTGCGGTTGCCGCGAGGGCGAAGACCCCATACACGGCAATCAGCAGGCGTCCCGGCCCGCTGTTGCGGTGCCGGGAGACAGCAGCGCTGTTGTCGGGGCTGTTGTCGGTCACAGGGGCACCCGATCCCAGATTTGTTCCATCCGAAACAGCATAACGAAGACCGTGATTCCGACGGCGCCCAGCACCAGGTTGCTCCATCTGCTGCGCTCCAGGATGGCCCACCAGAACCCGGCCACGGGGATGCACAGCGCGGTCAACAGGTAGCCCCAGAACTCCCAGGCCTCCCCCGCGATTGCCTCACCACCGGCCTGCCTGATGATGGCTGCCACCCCATAAACCAGGAGAAACAACTCAACAGCTGCGACCGAGAGGATGGTGATGTCATTCGGTGGCTGCCGGATCACCGCAGCACCGAAGCAGATCACGGCCGACGCCAGGCACACGATGACGCCGGCGATAAAGAACCCGTCAACGATCACTGGGCAGAGCCGTTCCCGGGAGCGAAAACCAGCAGGGGGCGGGCCCGGTCTGACGAGTTCTTGAGGAGGGCGATCAGGGTGCCGTCGGGGGCGAACGCGGCCACCGGACCGTCGTCGGGCCCGGCCGGGATGAAACGCCCGTGCGATAGATCGAGTGCTTCGGCTGCGGAAAGTTCGCGGGGGGTGAAGAGCACCCGCGCCGCATCGTTGATGGGCAACAGTCGGAGATCGGTGGCCAGTTCCTCCAGGGTTGCCGACTGTTCCAGCGAGTACGGACCCACTTGGGTCCGGCGGAGTGCCGTCAGATGTCCGCCGACGCCCAGTGAACCGCCCAGGTCCCGGGCCAGCGCCCGAATATAGGTCCCCGAACTGCATTCGACTGTGACATCGATGTCCAGCAGCGTTCCATCGCCCTCCGCGCTTGTCACGGGCCGGATGTCGTGGATATCAAAGCGGTGGATCGTGACCGGGCGTGCCGCGAGGACCACGTCCTCCCCGGAGCGAACCCGGGTGTAGGCGCGCTGCCCGTTGACCTTGATGGCGCTCACGCTGCTGGGTATCTGCTGTATTTCACCGGTAAGCGCTTCCGCCCCGGCACGGACGGCCTCGGCGGTGATGCCCGCGGCGTCGGCGGTTGTAACCACGTCGCCCTCGGCGTCGTCGGTCACCGTCGACTGCCCCAGCCGAATGGTGGCCGTATAGGTTTTGGACGTACCGACCACATAGGTGAGCAGCCGGGTGGCCCGGTTGATGCCGACCACCAGCACGCCTGTTGCCATCGGATCGAGGGTGCCAGCGTGGCCCACCTTACGGGTCCCGGCGATACCGCGCATTTTGCTGACGACGTCATGACTGGTCCAGCCCTGAGGCTTGTCCACGATTATTAGTCCTGAGTGGACTTGCCCGGAATTCACGCCTCTCAGTATAGGGCGACGCGGGGATACGCTTGCCCAATGCCGAAGATCTCGTCCCACGCCGATTCGCTCCCAGCCAACCAGATCCGTGAAATCACTCAAGCTGCCTGGGCGACGCCCGGTGCAATTGTGCTGAGCATCGGCGAACCGGGGTTTCCGGTGGCTCGCCATGTTCTGGAAGCCGGGATGGCGGCGTTGGACCGGGACGAGACCAACTACACACCCAATGCTGGCATCGCCCCCCTGAGGGAAGCCTTCGCCGCCCGGTTCAGCGCACAGAATGCGGTCGACGTGGACCCGGGTCGGGTCTACGTGACAGCGGGGGCCCAGCAGGGACTGCACCTGGCCATGAGCCTGCTGCTCGACGTCGGCGACGAGGTGCTGATCCCCAATCCCGGTTATCCCACGTTTGGCATGACTGCCGGTCTGCTGCACGCCGTACCCGTGGAGTACCCGCTGCACGCCGAGCACGGGTTCCAGCCCCGGGTGAAGGACCTCGAGGAACTCCTGAGCTCCCGCACCCGGGTCATCGTCCTGAACTCCCCGTCGAACCCGCTCGGTGCTGTCTTCAGCGAAGGCCTGACCCGTGAGCTGATGGAATTCGCCCGGGTCCACGACCTCTGGGTTATCTCCGATGAGTGCTACGAATCGTTCACCTATGACGTCCCGCATGTCAGCCCCGCCCGTTTCGATAGGCCGGGAGCAGACAGGGTTTTTACCTCCATCACCCTGTCCAAGACCTATGGGCTCACCGGGATCCGGGTCGGAGCGCTCATTACGCCCCCGGGCATGCAGCAACAGCTCGACAACGTGATGGAATCGATCGTGTCCTGCGTAGCGGCGTCGTCGCAGTATTCGGCGTTGGCAGCGCTGACCGGCCCGCAGGATTATGTGGCGACGGCGCTGAGCCACTACCGGAGCAACAGGGACGCGGCTTCGGCTGTGCTGCAATCGCTGGGCATCGACTTCCTGGACGCCGAGGGCGCCTTTTACCTGTGGGCTGACCTGTCGCACGCCACGGACGGCGACGTCCGGAAGTGGGTGCACGTGCTGCTTCGCGAACGGGGCGTGGCGGTGGCGCCCGGGACCGCGTTTGGTTCGATTGGCGAAGGGTGGATCCGCATTTCGCTCTGCGGCGACTCAGCCGAACTCATCGACGGTCTCTCCCGCCTTCCGGCACGGCCTCGCGGCGATGACGCTGACCTCAACCAGGACTAGTTCCCGGCGAACTTAAGGACAGCAGGGTGGGACCGCGTGTGCGGTCCCACCCTGCTGTCATGGTGTCTGGCTATTAACCGTTACTTCGACGAAACCTCGTCGGCGTCGTCGTCCTCGTCCTCGTCCGGTTTGCGATACGGATCAGCGTCGCCAGCGAACTTCGCACCCTGGGCAATGGCCGCCACCTCTGCATCGCGTTCCCGCGCAGTGCGCAGCAGCTCTTCGAGATGGCTTGCGTTGACCGGAATCTCGTCGGGGACGAATTCCAGCGTCGGAGTCAACCGTGCGGTAATGTTCTTGCCCACCTCTGACCGCAGCACTCCTCGCGCCGACTCGAGGGCGGTGCGGGTAGCAGCCTGTTCGTCCGCGTCGCCGAACACCGTGTAGTACAGGGTCGCGTGCTGGAGGTCGTTGGTCACGCGCGCATCGGTGATGGTGACGGCCTCAAGCCGTGGATCTTTGACCCGGCGGCGCAACGCCTCAGCAACAATTACCTTAATCCGTTGTGCAAGCCGTGAGGCCCGGGCCGGATCTGCCATAACTAACTCCTCTTGCCTAAAATACTTACCTATAAATCGGGAACTTCAAGGACGCCGGCGAGGACTGTCGTCGTCGCAAGCCCCCGAACACACGCCGCCAAGCCGAGAAGGCCTGACCGCCCCACTCGGACGCCCCGGATTCCGGGGCGCCTATGGTTGGTGGGCGTCTGAGCGAACGCTCCGGACGAAGTCCGCGTGCGGGCGCGAAGTGGGCAAAGGCGCCCCGGATTCCGGGGCGCCCAAGCTCACAACCTAGACGCGCGGCTTCTCGCGCATCTCGTAGGTTTCAACGATGTCGCCTGCCTTGACGTCGTTGAAGGACCCGAGGCCGATACCACATTCGAAGTCCGTGCGGACCTCGGTGGCGTCGTCCTTGAAGCGACGCAGGGACTCGATGGTGAGGTTGTCGCCGACAACCGTCCCGTCGCGGACCAGGCGTGCCTTGGAGTTCCTGCGGATGACGCCCGAGCGGACGATCGACCCGGCGATGTTGCCGAACTTCGATGACCTGAAGACTTCCCGGATCTCTGCGGTTCCGAGCTGTGCTTCTTCGTACTCTGGCTTGAGCATGCCCTTGAGCGCTGCTTCGATGTCATCGATTGCTGCGTAGATGACCGAGTAGAAGCGCAGGTCGACGCCTTCGCGGTCGGCAAGATCTGCCACCCGCTCGGCTGGCCGGACGTTGAACCCAATGATGATCGCTGAGTCAACGGTCGCCAGGTTGACGTCGTTCTGCGTGATGGCGCCGACACCGCGGTGAATAACCCGCAGAGCAACTCCATCGCCCACATCGATCTTGAGCAGTGAGTCTTCGAGTGCTTCGACAGCACCCGAGACGTCGCCCTTGAGGATGAGGTTGAGGGTGTCGACCTTGCCGTCTGCAACGGCCTGATCGAAGTCCTCGAGGCTGATGCGCTTGCGGCGCTTCGCCAGGGCTGCGTTGCGGTCGGCTGCTTCACGCTTCTCAGCGATCTGGCGACCGGTCCGCTCGTCAGGCGTCACCAGGAAGGTGTCACCGGCACGAGGCACCGTGGAAAGACCCAACACCTGCACGGGGCGGGACGGGCCAGCGACCATAACGTTGTCGCCGTCCTCGTTGAACATGGCACGGACGCGTCCGTGAGCCACACCCGCAACGATCGTGTCGCCGACACGCAACGTTCCGGACTGAACCAGAACCGTTGCGACAGCGCCGCGACCCTTGTCCAGGTTCGCTTCGATAGCGATACCGCGGGCGTCCTTGTTCGGATTGGCTCGCATGTCCAGTGCCGCATCGGCGGTCAGCAGGACCGCTTCGAGCAGTTCGTCGATGCCGTCGCCCTGAAGCGCCGACACATGAACGAACATGGTGTCGCCACCGTATTCTTCGGGAACCAGACCGTATTCGGTGAGCTGGCCCTTGACCTTGTCAGGGTTCGCTCCTTCGCGGTCCATCTTGTTCACCGCGACAACGATCGGCACATTGGCTGCCTGAGCGTGGTTCAGCGCCTCAACCGTCTGAGGCATGACGCCGTCGTCGGCTGCGACAACGAGAACCGCGATGTCGGTGACCTTGGCACCTCGGGCACGCATAGCGGTGAACGCCTCGTGACCGGGGGTGTCAATGAACGTGATGGCCCTTTCGGTGCCCTCATGCTCGTGGTCGATCTGGTAGGCACCGATGTGCTGGGTGATCCCGCCGTGTTCGCCTGCGACGACGTTCGACTTACGGATCGCGTCCAGCAGGCGGGTCTTACCGTGGTCAACGTGACCCATGACGGTGACCACTGGTGGACGGGCCTCGAGCTGGGTGTCGCCCTCGGCTTCGAGTTCGGCGTCGATATCGATGTCGAAGTTGCCCAGGAGCTCGCGCTCCTCGTCCTCCGGCGAAACGACCTGGATCTTGTAGCCCAGTTCGGTGCCGAGCACCTCGAAGGTACCTTCGTCGAGGGACTGGGTAGCGGTAGCCATTTCACCGAGGTGGAACAGGACCGTGACCAGTGCCGCCGGGTTCGCATCTATCTTCTCGGCGAACTCGGAGAGTGATGAGCCGCGACGCAACCGGACAATGGTGTTGCCGTCGCCGCGGGGTACGCTGACGCCGCCTAGGGACGGAGCTGACATCTGCTCCAGTTCCTGACGCTTCGCGCGCTTCGACTTGCGCTGCTTGCCGCGTCCTGCACCGCCCTTACCGAAAGCGCCGGCAGTGCCGCCGCGTCCGCGACCGCCCTTACCGAAGCCACCGCCTGCGGGTGCACCTCCACCTGCACCGGGGGCGCCACCTGGGGCGCCACGGCCCGGTCCGCCGCCTGGACGGGCTGCGCCACCGCGACCGGGTGCTGCTGGGCGTTCGGTGCGGTTCGGCATCATCCCCGGTGTGGGGCGTGAACCTGCTGCACCGGCTGCTGGGCGGGGACCGCCCGGACGGGCTGCTCCCGCTGCGGGGCGTGGGCCACCTGCACCGGCCGCTGGGCGTGGGCCACCTGCACCCGCTGCTGGGCGCTGGCCACGCTCGTCGTCGCGACGTCCTGGGCGAGGCATGCCCTGTGATGGTGCGAACGGGTTGTTGCCTGGCCGGGGTCCGCCTGAACGATCGCCGTCGCCGCGCCCTGAACGGGGCATGCCCTGTGAGGGTGCGAACGGGTTGTTGCCTGGCCGCGGTGCGCCGGGGCGAGCCGCACCGGGACGCGCGGCTGGAGCCTGCGCATCGGCTGGCTTCGGTGCCGGGCGAGCGCCCGGCTTGGCTGCCGACGATTCTTCCTTGGCCGCTGGCTGGGCTGCTGGTTCCGCTGCCGGCGCCTGCGGTGCCGCTGGTGCCGCAGCCGCTGGTGCCGTAGCCGCTGGCTCGGGAGCCGCTGCTGGGGTCTCCTGGCGATCCTTCGCCGGTGCCTTCGGCCCTGGAGTGGCCGATGTTGCTGCCTTCGGTGTGGCAGCCTTCGGTGCGGCGGGGGTGGAGGACGCCGGGGTTGCTGCGGGTGCCGAAGCTGCCTTTTCGGGCGCTGGGTCGGCCGCAGACTTGGCTGGCGCCGGTGCGGCTGGAGCTGCTGCCGGTGCCGCTGCTGGGAAAGCGCCGCGAAGTTTCTTCACGACGGGCGCCTCAATCGTTGATGAGGCGGAACGGACGAATTCGCCCAGCTCCTGCAGTTTGGCTACTGCATCTTTTGAAGTAATTCCGAGCTCTTTGGCGAGCTCGTGTACGCGGACCTTAGCCACATTTCTCCTGTCTCGGTCCGCACCGAGTCAGGCACGAACCGTCTAATTCCTACTGCAGACCACAGTTGCCGGGGCAACCGAAAAGCCATTTGCAAAGCTCAACAGATTTTTCATCGTTGGGCACTCATCGCTGGGTACTCATCGGGAATCCATCAGTTTTCTGACCCGCTTTCAGGGAGGACGGTTTGTTTAGGGTGGCTTCCTAGTGAAGCTTCCTTGAGTGCGTGAAGTCGATCCTCAACGTCGCGAGTTTCAACCTGGCCCCGGAAGGCACGGTTGAACGCACCGCGTTTGAGGGCCTGCTCCATGCACGCCGGCTGGGGGTGCAACCACGCACCTCTACCGGAGAGTCGGCGGCGATCGTCAATCACAACGGCATTGGAGCCGTCCAGATTTCCTTTCACCAACCGCAGCAAAACAGCCTGGTCATCACGCTTCCGGCAACCTACGCACGTTCTAATGGCGGTTTGTTGGGATGGCAATGACCTAAGCCTCTTCCATTCTAGCGCTTTTCAGCTGGCAAGGCCGCATCTGCGGCACTACCGGGTTGTTCAGGCCTTGGCGGCGTCGGACACGATGTCGATCCGCCACCCGGTCAGCTTGGCTGCCAGCCGTGCATTCTGCCCCTCTTTGCCGATGGCCAGGGAGAGCTGATAGTCGGGAACAACAACGCGTGCCGACCTGGTGCTCTCATCTGTGATCGTCACCGACGACACCCTGGACGGGGAGAGGGAACTGGCAATGAAGGTGGCCGGATCGTCGCTGTAGTCAACGATGTCGATCTTCTCATCATTGAGTTCGTTCATGACTGCCCGCACGCGTGAGCCCATCTCGCCGATGCATGCCCCCTTGGCGTTGACCCCAGGCACCTGAGCCTTCACAGCAATCTTTGTGCGGTGTCCTGCTTCGCGGGCCAGCGCCACAATCTCGACCGTGTGGTCGGCGATCTCCGGCACTTCCAGTTCGAACAACTTGCGGACGAGCCCCGGGTGCGAGCGTGACAGGGTAATCGAGGGGCCCTTCATACCGCGGTGAACGTCGACGACGAAGGCTCGCAGCCGCGAACCGTGCAGATATTTCTCGCCTGGCACCTGTTCCGGCGGCGGCAGCAACGCCTCGACCGATCCGAGGTTGACCTGGATCATGTGGGGGTTGGTGCCCTGCTGGATCATGCCGGCAACCAGCTCGCCCTCCTTGCCGCGGAATTCACCAAGGATGTTGTCGTCCTCGGCGTCCCGGAGCCGCTGCAGGATGATCTGGCGGGCGGTGCTCGCAGCGATCCTGCCGAAACCGGTGGGCGTGTCGTCGAACTCGCCGACGGCGGCGCCGTCGTCGTCGGTCTCAGTTGCCCAGATGGTGACGTGGCCGCTCTTGCGATCCAGTTCCGCCCGCGCAGTATCCTGCGATCCGGGGGTCTTGTGATAGGCCACCAGGAGGGCCTGCTCGATGGTCGGAATCAGGAGCTCAAGCGGAATTTCCCGTTCTCGTTCCAGCAGCCTTAGCGCACTCATATCAATATCCATTTAGGCCTCCGAAGCTGTATTTTTGGTGGGGCGGGCATCGTGCTGGATGCCTTCGTCCCCGGTGTCGTCAAGATGCGTGTCGTCAAGATGCGTGAACTCGACCTGGACGGTGCCCTTACGGATCTCGGTGAACAAGAGCGTCAGGGGGTCGCCGGTTTTGGGCTTCATCCCCTTTTTCACTGGTATCTGTGGGGTCAACCGGATGCCGTCGTCGTCAACTTCCAGCAGCCGGCCGGTCACGTCGTCGCCCTTGAGCCGGCGGACCGTGACCATGCGTCCCTTGTTGCGCCGCCAGTGCCGGGGCTGCGAGAGGGGGCGGGAGACTCCCGGGGAAGACACCTCGAGGCTGTACGGACGCCCATGGTCGTGTGGGTCGGCGTCCATCGCGAGTGAGACGTCGTGGGCCACATCCGAGATCAGGTCCAGGTTGACTGACCCAGTCTGATTCTCCGGCAGGTCTACCACCACGTTGACGATACGGTCCGATCCCGCGGATTTGATCTCTACGGCCTCCAGAAAGAGCCCGTGCCCCTCGACCGTAGGCAGCAGCAGCGCTGTGAGCCTCACCGATTCCGCCTCGACGTCCGCGTCAGGAGCTTGTTGCTGCAGCGTGCTTGCCGCAGGCGGACTGTCATTGCCCGGCCGAACCGCCATTACTGCCTCCCACTCGATGATGTTGTAGCTCTAGGGTACCGACTTTCCGGCGCGTACGGTGTATCAGCCGGAGAACGGCCGGGGATCATGACATCATCAAGAGTTGTGAAGGATTCTGCTGACACCCGGCGTTCCGGCTTCCGCGGCACCCTGCGTACTCTCGCACGGCGAACCCTACGGACGGTCGCGCTTCTTCTCGCCTTCACTCTGGTGGTTGCACTGGGATTGAACCTGGATGGTCCCCCCGCTGATGGTCCGCCACCGCTGTCCTTCACTGAAGAAGCGCAATTGGGTGCAGAATCTCGGGCAGCGGACCTGGCTGCTGCTGCGACAGCGCTTTCGGTCGCTGGTTCTTCGGGCGGTGCCGCTTCAGGCGGAGCCTCTTCAGGCGGTGCCGAATCCGAACTGAGCGGCACCTATGCCGAAACGGCTGGCATCCTTCAGGAGCAAGCCGATGCCCTCTGGCACCCGGTACTTTCGGACCCGCCCGTCACCTCCGCGCCCACCGCCGCAGGTTTGTCGGAACCCACCGTCGCAGCCGAGTCAACGGCAGCTCCCACCCCGACACCCACACCGGCCGGTTTCGTGGCAGACCTGTTCAGCTCCGCACAGCAGAACCTCAACGCTGCTGTGACGGCCGAACCAGGGATCGCACGGCTACTCGCGTCGGTTGGCGCCAGTCAACGACGCCAGGCGTTAGCTCTCGCCGACCTGCAGGGCCTGAAATCGCCGCCACCGGGACCGTTGCCGAGCGTCGCCGCTGGGCCGTCGCCCACCTGCCCTGCCCCGATACCCCGAAACGGGACTGCGGGCGGCTCCACCCCGCGCGCTGGAACTAGCCCCGAAGATCATCCGGAGGCTGATCTGCTTGGCGAGGCGGTTGCCGCCGAACACCGGTCCGCCTATGCGTACGAGGTCGCTGCGGCCCGTGGGGCTGAGCCGTCGACCCTGGTCGAGTTCGCGGCCGAGCACGCCAGCGCTGCCGGCGCCGGCGAGACCCTGCTGCGGACCATCACCTGCCCTCAACCCGGCCCCCAGGCGCCGGCATTTGCCCTCGACGCGGCGTTCTTCGACGACCCTGAGGCCACGCTCGCCGCCCTGAACACTGAGCTCATGACCATGTACGTCGACATGGTGGGTTTGACCGACGGCCCCGCCCGGCGCTGGGCCGTCCAACGATTCAGCGATCTTGCCCACCATCAACACCTGGCCACCGACGCTGTTGAAGCGTTTCCCGGCATTCGCAACTGACCTGCCAAGGGCAGCCCGCTCAACCAGCCTTGGGCAATGCCGCACCGGGCCACACCTGAAGCCTAGACTTGGCCTCGTGGAACTCCCTGGAATTGAACTCCCGGCGGCCTTGGTTCGCAACGCCTCACGGCTGCCCGGCGGGCGCGCCTGGCTGAGCCGGTGGCAGGACCTGGTTCACAGCGCGCTGGCTGAATGGGAGCTGACCCTCGATCTACCCGGCGGGAGACGCCCCTGGTTCGGCAGCGCCGCCGTCGTGCTGCCCGTGCACCGGGCTGACGGTAGCCGGGCGGTCCTGAAGGTCACAGTCCCCCACGATGAAGCACTCCCCGAGCCCGACGCTCTGAGGCTTTGGGCTGGCTGCGGGGCCGTCAAACTGCTGGAAGCCAGCCGGGAGGACTACGTTCTGTTGCTGGAGCGACTCGACGGGGACCAATCTCTCGCAGGGGTGCCGCTGGCAGAGACAGCCGGGATCTGGGGTGGCCTGGTGAAGGATTTGGCGTTGGCTCCGGGTAGCGGTGAGCTCTGGCAGGACATTCCATCGGTGGCCGCCCAAGCGGAAATGTGGACGGACACTCTCCCGGCAGACTGGGACCGGCTGGGCCGTCCGTTTGAACGCTGGCTTCTTGAGTGTGCCCTGGAGGTCTGCCAGGTGCGCGGAGCTGTTGGACGACGCTCTGAGCGGGACGTACTGCTGCACTCCGACCTCCACTACCTCAATATCCGGGCCCGCCCTTTCCCCGCCGGCGCGATCGTTCCGGTCGGTGCGGTCGGTCCGGCGGATGCCCCTGCGCCTGCTCCCAGCTACGTGGCCATCGATCCGAAGCCGGTTGTCGGGGACGCGGAGTTCGCCGTCGCACCGATGCTATGGAACCGGATTGGAGACCTGTTTCCGGGTGATCCTGCGGGCCATCTGCGGGAGCGGTGCTCCGATCTGGCTTTCGCCGCTGATCTTGACCCGCTGTTGGCGAGGGACTGGTCGGTGGTCCGTGAGGTGCAAAACGCACTTTCGGCCGTGGAGTCGGGGAACCGTGACGACGCGCAGCGTTCCCTCTGGGTGGCAAGTACGCTGCTGCGTCGGACCCTGCCCGAGCTGCCGTCGCCAGCGGACCTGGTCAGCCCCTAGCCCGCACCCGGACTGGAGCTACAGTGCCGGTCGGATGTTCTCGACCCAGACGTCGTAACCGAGTTTGGCGATCAGCGCCGCGACCACCACGAGGAAGACGATCCTGATGAATTTGCTGCCCTGGGTGATGGCCATCCTCGATCCGAGATAGCCGCCGGCCATGTTGGCCAGGCCGAGTACCAGCCCGAGACCCCAGAGCAGCGACCCGTTGGGCAGGAAAAACATCAGCGCACCAAAGTTGGTGGCCAGGTTCACGATCTTGGATTTGGCGCTGGCGTCCAGGAAGCTGTAGCCGAGCAGGGTGACCATCGCGATGATCAGGAATGATCCGGTACCGGGGCCGATCAGCCCGTCATAGAAGCCAATGACCAGACCGATCGCCGCGGCTGTTCCATAGTGTCGCCCGCCGGTGTGGCGCAGCTTTGTCAGGGTGCCGACGGTTGGACGGAACGCGGTGAACACCGCGACGGCGATGAGAGCGACGACGATGATGGGCTTGAAGACCGACGACGGCAGCGACGTCGCGATGATCGCGCCACCGAACCCACCGACCAGGGCGATTCCTGCCATCGGTAACGCAGTCCTGAGATCGGGTCTGGCCCGTCGATAGTAGGTGATTGCGCTGGTGGTGGTGCCGAAAAGCGAACCCATCTTGTTGGTGGCCAACGCCTGCACCGGGGTAATCCCGGGTACTAAAAGGAGGGCGGGGAGTTGCAGCAGCCCCCCACCGCCGACCACCGCGTCGACCCAGCCCGCAGCGAACCCTGCAACCACCACCAGCAGGATCGTCGCGAGCTGGATCTCCTCCAGCCCGGAATTCAAGCTGTCCTGCTAGGCGCTGACGAGGCGGCGAAGGTATTCCACTACCTCAGCCACTGCTACGTTCTCTGCCTCGCCACTGCGGCGGTCCTTGACCTCCACCACTCCATCCGCCAGACCGCGCCCGACGACGACGATGGTCGGTACGCCGATCAGCTCGGCATCACCGAACTTTACCCCCGGGGACACCTTGGGGCGGTCGTCGTACATGACGTCAAGACCGGCGGCCGTCAGGTCTTCGGCGAGCTGATTGGCTGCTGCGAAGATTTCCTCGCCCTTGCCCGTAGCGACCAGGTGGATATCGGCCGGGGCTACGTTTCGAGGCCAGATGATGCCCTTGTCATCCCGGTTGGATTCGGCAAGCGCCGCAATCGCACGGGTCACCCCCACCCCATAGGAGCCCATGGTCACGGTGGCAAGTTTGCCGTTCTGGTCCAGGACCTTCAGTCCTAGCGCTTCAGCGTATTTGCGGCCGAGCTGGAAGATGTGGCCCATTTCGATGCCGCGGGCGGCTTTCAGCGGTCCGGAGCCGTCGGGCGCTTCGTCGCCGTCGCGAACCTCGACTGACTCGATGACCCCATCCCACGCGAAATCGCGGGACGCGACCAGGCCGAACACATGTTTGCCGAAGACGTTGGCACCGGTGATCCAGGACGTGCCTGAGACCACCCGTGGGTCCACCAGATAGGGGATCCCGGTGAGCCCGTCCGCGCCGAGTACCGGAGCATCAAGGCTCAGGCCCGGCCCGATGTAACCCTTGACCAGGCCCGGGTGTTTCCGCAGGTCCTCATCGGAGGCCGGCTCCACCATCACATCGCCACCGACCTCGAGGTGCGGCGCGAGATTCGCTTCGACGCGCTTCAGATCGACGGTGCGATCACCGGGCAGCCCGATAATAACCAGACGGCGTTCACCGGTGGGCAGGACTGCTGCCAATACGACGTTCTTGAGGGTGTCAGCAGCCGTCCAGGGGCCGGCGTCCCGCGCCAGGACCTCGTTCGCGTGGCTGACCAGCGTGTCGATGGTTGGGGTGTCGGGTGTGTCCCTGATTTCTGCCGGGGCCGCGTCGGAGAAATCGATGTCCTCGGGCACGACGGTGGTGACGGCCTCAACGTTCGCGGTGTAACCGCCTTCGGATGCGACGAACGTGTCCTCGCCGATTTCGGAGGGGTGCAGGAACTCTTCGCTTTTGGATCCACCCATCGCACCGGCAGTCGCGGCCACGGGGACCACGGTCAGCCCGAGCCGCTCGAAAATCCGCAGGTAGGCGCTGCGGTGCAGATGGTAGCTGCGCTCCAGGCCGGCGTCGTCGATGTCGAAGGAGTAGGAGTCCTTCATGATGAATTCGCGTCCCCGCAGCAGGCCGGCGCGCGGCCGCGCCTCGTCCCGGTACTTGGACTGGATCTGGAACAGGCTCACCGGCAGGTCCTTGTACGAGTTGTACAGGTCCTTGACCAGCAGCGTGAACATCTCTTCATGGGTTGGGGCCAGGAGATAATCCGCGCCCTTGCGGTCCTGCAACCGGAAGATGCCGTCGCCGTACTCGGTCCAACGGTTGGTTGCCTCGTAGGGCTCTTTGGGGAGCAGCGCAGGGAAATGCACTTCCTGGGCGCCGATGGCTGCCATTTCCTCACGGATAATGGTCTCCACCTTGCCGAGCACCCTCAGGCCGAGCGGCAACCAGCTATAGATTCCGGGGGCAGCCCTGCGGATGTAGCCCGCACGCACGAGGAGCCGGTGACTGGCTACCTCGGCGTCGGAGGGGTCCTCGCGCAAGGTGCGCAGGAAAAGGGTTGAGAGTCGAAGGACCACGCGTTTAAATCCGTTTCTTCAGCACTGGCTGCCAAGGCAGCTTAATCAGATACCAATCTATCCGTTTCGGGCAGCGCCCGGTGACACGCACCCTCGCCGCGGGCGATTACAGGGATCGCAGTGCGGTTATTGTCGCGTCGACGAGACTTTCGCCGCGGGCCAGATCCTGCGCAACGTCACCCGAACTGCCGATCGTCACGTTGATGGTGGTGGTTCCGATCAAGGCGGTCAGTGACACGGTCTCCTGAATTGTCCCGGGAACCTGCACCACGGTCCTGACCGCGAAGGTTTCATCGGCATTGGTGCTGGCCGTCAGCTCCGTCACCGCCACTGAGACCTCCTCTCCCCTGATCTCCATGTCGAACGCCGAACACTCGGCGAGCTGGGTCCGGTTGGCCTCGATTTGATCCTGGATTGATTCGTCCGATTTCTGGCTGGTCAGGCTGACCGAATCCGGTTGCAGGGAAGAGGCCCCGGCAAAGGTCATCACGCCGAGGGTGGCACTCAGGGCCTGCCCGGCGAGGTTCGGATCGGCGAACACGTCGCATTCCTCCGGGGTCACGGTCAGGTCGCTTGTCCCATCGTCGGCCCCGTTGACGAGCTCCCGAATGGCCGAATCGTCAAGGATAACCCCGGCAAGGGATTCCTGCTCATCGACCGCTTCCAGTGCCATCTCTAGCTCGGTTGCCGTGTACTCGTTGTCCTGGCCGGGCGTCGGGTCGCTGCCCGGGTCAGCGCCGACCGGCGGGTCTGCGTCTTCAGTCGGCTCTGCTGGGGTTGGTGCGGCGGGCAGGGTGGCAGGGGCGGGCAGCTCATCTGTTCCCTCATCCGCGGTGCAGCCGGTGCCGATGATCAGGACGGCGCAGGATAGAACAGTCAGCCAACGCCGGCCTGCGGTGCTCACAGGAGGACCGTTGCGAAGGTCCCCACTTCGCGGAACCCAACCGTCTGATAGGCGGCCAGGGCCCGGGTGTTGAATGAGTTGACGTACAGGCTCACCACCGGGGCGCGTTGCTGTGCTGCGAGGACGACGGCAGCAAGGTAGCTGGCGCTGAGGCCCTGTCCGCGGTACGCCGGGTTCATCCAGACACCCTGAATCTGGACGGTGGTGCTTGAGACAGTACCCAGTTCGGCTTTGAAGATTACCTGGCCGTCGTCGTCGAAATCGGCGAGCGACGCCTGCCGTCTGACCAGTGACGCCACCCGACGCCGGTAGTGTTCTCCCCCGCCAGTGAACGGCGAATATCCCACTTCTTCTTCGAACATGGCGGCACACGCCGGAACTATGACGTCCAGCTCGTCATCCCGGGTGAATCTGAGACCCGCGGCGGGTTCCACCTTGGGTGTCCCAGTGATCGCCAGCAACGGCTGGGAGGGGCGTACATCAAATGGCTCGGGGCTGTACTCGCGCAGCGTGGACCAGATGGCCAGGACGGCTTCGGCTGGCCCGAAAATGGAGGAAAACTTCCGCCCCGACTTGCCCAGGTGGGTGCCTAACGCTGCGCCATCGGCCTCGGAAACCCCGATGGGTACCAGGTTGACGCCCGCCCAACACGCTGCAACCAGGTCGCCGTTCCTGAAAACGCCGATCACCTCGCCGCCGGCGTAGGACGGCGAGAGGCCGCGGGAGGCTTCCAGGTGCGAGGCGATGAACACGTTGGCGGTGGGATCACGGTCGACCAGGCGCCCGAGTGCTTCGTTGTGCTCCTTGTCGAGCGTCACAAACCCGTCGGGCACAACCGCATCAGGTGTCCCGACCCGTCCGGAAGTGTCGAGCTGCCCGGAGTGTGACCTAACTGACGGTAACCATGGGGCCACCCTGGCCAGCAGTCTCGCCATCGGCTTCCCCCATCTCCTCAGCTATTCTCATTGCTTCTTCAATGAGTGTCTCAACAATCTGGTCTTCGGGAACAGTCTTGATGACTTGTCCCTTAACGAAGATCTGGCCTTTTCCGTTGCCGGAGGCGACGCCGAGATCGGCTTCACGCGCTTCGCCTGGGCCGTTCACGACGCAACCCATCACTGCCACGCGCAGCGGGATTTCCATTCCCTCAAGGCCCGCCGTCACCTGCTCAGCGAGGGTGTACACGTCCACCTGGGCGCGGCCGCAGGAAGGGCAGGACACAATTTCCAGCTTGCGGGGGCGCAGGTTCAGCGACTGCAGAATCTGGTTTCCGACCTTGATTTCCTCGACCGGAGGGGCCGACAGGGACACGCGGATGGTGTCGCCGATGCCCTTGGACAGCAGCGCTCCGAAGGCCGTGGCTGATTTGATGGTGCCCTGGAAGGCGGGGCCTGCCTCGGTGACGCCGAGGTGGAGGGGCCAGTCGCCGCGTTCGGCAAGCAGCTCGTAGGCGCGGACCATGATCACCGGGTCGTTGTGCTTGACGGAGATCTTGAAGTCGTGGAAGTCGTGTTCCTCGAAGAGGGACGCTTCCCAGACCGCGGATTCCACCAGCGCCTCGGGTGTTGCCTTGCCGTACTTTTCCATCAGACGAGGATCGAGCGAGCCGGCGTTGACGCCAATGCGGATCGAGGTGCCGGCGTCCTTGGCCGCGGCGGCAATCTCTTTGATCTGGTCGTCGAACTTGCGGATATTGCCGGGGTTGACCCGAACCGCCGCGCAGCCGGCGTCGATCGCTGCGAAGACGTACTTCGGCTGGAAGTGAATGTCGGCGATGACGGGGATCTGCGACTTCCTGGCGATAATCGGCAGTGCTGCGGCGTCGTCGGCCGATGGGCACGCAACACGCACGATGTCGCACCCGGTGGCAGTCAGTTCAGCGATCTGCTGCAGCGTCGCGTTGATATCAGTGGTCGGGGTGGTGGTCATGGACTGGATGCTGATAGGCGAATCCGATCCCACCCCTACCGAACCCACTTTAATCTGCCGGGTTTTCCGGCGGGGGGCAAGGACGGGCGGTGGTGCGGCTGGCATTCCTAAACTGACCGAGGTCAAAGGATCCTCCATGTGTAGTTCATCGGTACAACAAATTTTGTGGGCTCAGGCATACTGCGAGAACTGGCCGATGCCCGGCTTCCACTCGGTGGCCTTGACTGCAGCGATGGCGCCCTCGAGCGCGAACGGATCCTGGCGGAGGAGGTCGTTGAGCGACTGCTCGTCGTCGGCGGTGAAGATCAGAAGGGCTCCTGCTCCGTCGGTGAAGGCGCCGGCGGAGAGCACCCGCCCGTCGCTCACCAGGCTATTGAGCCAGTCGCGGTGAGCCGGTCGGTGCTCGTCGCGTAGGTCGGAGCTATCAGGGCCGTATACATATTCCACTGCGAAAACACTCATAGAACCACCTTATACGTGATTACAACAGGTACGCCGCCGCGAAGGCAGCAACCCCGGCGGCCCATAACAGCGAGGTCAGGGTCCCGATGATGAAACGCTCGGCAACCGCAGGGGTTTCTTTCAACTCTGCGTACCTGCCGAGACCTTTGATGGCCACCACATACGCGATCGCCACCGGCTCGTTGGCGAGGATGGCCCCCGCAACACCAAGACGTTCGAGAATGCCGATGACGAGCCCGCCACGAAGAACACCCGGTCGAGGTGCCGGCAGGCCCCCCGGTGTCGCCGGTGCCGGTCTTGCTGGTGCCGGTCTTGCCGGCGCCGGTGTCACTGGGTCGTTTTCCGGCGGGTCGGGAATCACAATTCCCGGGGTCTTTTCAACCACGACAGGCGCTGCAAGCCCCTGCTGATCTACCGTTTCCTGGCGCTCAGCCGTTTCCTCGCCACCCGGCGCCTTCTCGTGTTCGTCGACTGAGCGAGCGAGCTTCAGCACGCCTACGGTTACCGGCCAGCCAACGCCGGCTGCCACCAGCAGGGTCAGTATCACCCACAGCACTGCCATGTCGGCCCTCGTCTTCCTGTCGTTACACCGGGACTCTACAGTCCGCGTCCGACATTCCACTTCCGGAGCTATTTCCGGAGAGCAGCATCAGCCCGGCGCAGGAGCACGGCGGCTGCGGGTCGGGCTGCCCATTCCTCCACCCATGCCGAGCGGGCCACGGCTTTACTGACGGCCTGGGACGTGATGCCGAGGTGCCGCGCTGCGACGGTTTGGGTCCCCCACTTGCCTGGTTCCAGGAGGTCCAGGATGCGCCACTCGGCTGCGGTCCGTTTCATGACGTGCAGCCCAATCAGCATCAGGACGCCTTCGGCTTCGGCAGTCCCGGAACCACCCTCCACCGCAACAGTGGCACGATCCCCTGCCTTCTTGGCCCGTTCGACCGCCGCGCGCGCAGCGATAAACGCGTCGCCCCTCCCCTCCCGCGCGGTGGCTGGTAGCGGCAGTTCGACGTCGCCTACCCCGATCCCCACATACCAGTTGCCGGCCCGCAGGCAGAGCAGCGTGGCGTCGACCACTGCCTCTGGAGAGTCGAGAACACCCTGTGCTTCATCGCCCACGGAGCGTTCGAAGGGTACGACGGATGGGACCTGGCGCAACAGGTCGAGCAGGCCGGGGACGCCGTCGTCGGCCTGTGAGCTCCCCTGCTGATCGATTGTCATCACAAACATGGTTCAATCTTATGTGGGTGTAAATCAAATAACAACCTATTTAGAGCTCAAATTGATTTACAACCACTTTGGCCCGGCGTTGCCCGTCAGCCGAAGAGATTCACCGGTTTCACAATGTCCGCGTAGATCAGCAGCGCGCCCATTCCCATTAGAAGAACAGCAACGACATAGGTGAGCGGCAGGAGCTTGGCCATGTCGAAGGGACCGGGATCCGGACGTTTGAACAACCGTGCGACGGTCCTGCGGACGCCTTCCCAGAGCGCCCCGGCGATGTGTCCGCCGTCGAGGGGCAGCAAAGGGATGAGGTTGAAGACAAACAACGCAATGTTGACACCGCCCACCAGCCCCACGAGGGTTGCCAGGCGGGATTCGACAGGAATCTCGTCCATCGCCGAAACCTCACCGGCAATCCGGCCGACGCCCACCACGCTGATGGGGCCTTCCGGGTCGCGGGGTGCATCGGAGAACGCTGCCTGCCCCACCTCGACAACACGCTGCGGGAGATTAATCACCACACCGGTTACTGCGACGATGTTATCCCCCACCGCGGGAAGCACGTCGCTTGGCGGACCCGGAGCCAGTTCCTGCTGTGAGCCGACGCCGATGAACCCGACGGCTTCGAGGACCTGGGTGCCATCGGCGTTGAGTTTAGGCCGTCCGTCAATGTCGGGGACGGGCCGTTCGGTCAGCAGCGGGGTGATGGTGGTGCTGACGGTTTCGCCGTCGCGGAGGTAGCTGATGGCGGTCTCGTCGCCCGCCGTGTCGCGGATCCAGGCGGACAGTTGGGTCCAGTCCGTCACATCCTGACCGTCGTAGCTCACCACCCGGTCACCGGGTTGCAGGCCCGCGTCGAACGCGGGGGCGGCGGGGTCCTCGTCGGTGCAGGCAGTTTGACCGGTGGAGGCCTGCTGGCTGGCTGGCACCACGCACTCGTAGACCTCGGACACCGTGGTGGTGGCCTGTGGCGAACCGAACCCCATGATGAGGATGGCAAACATGATCACGCCGATGATCAGGTTCATCACCGGCCCGCCGAGCATGATGATGATGCGTTTGTAGATCGGCAGCTTGTAGAAAACCCTGTCCTCATCGCCAGGACGGAGCTGTTCCGCGGCCGCCTGTCGTGCGTCAGTAGTGAGCTGCTGAAACATTCCCGTACTGGAGGGGCGGACGGCAGTGCCGGTGCCGGTGCCGTCGCCGTCGTCGACCCTGGCGGGAGGGAACATGCCAACCATCGAGACGTACCCGCCCAGGGGAATGGCCTTGAGCCCATACTCGGTGTCTCCGCGGCGGCGGGAGAAGAGCGTTGGACCGAACCCGATCATGTACTGGGTGACCCGGACCTTGAAGAGCTTGGCGGGGACAAGGTGCCCCACTTCGTGGAGCGCGATGGACGCCGCAATACCTATTGCGACGAAAAGCACTCCCAGAACGAAGAGCAGAATGGACAACGTGGTTCCTTTGGCTTAGCTGTACTGATCCTGCACACCACAACGAATTCGGGCGAGTGTGCGTGCCCGTTTCTCGGCGTCGAGCACGCTGCCGAGAGTGAGCGGCCCGCCGTCGTCATGCTCGGCGGTCACGGCCTCTACCGTATCCACAATCTCAGTGAAACCTATTGCTCCGCTGTGAAAAGCCTCGACAGCTTCCTCGTTGGCTGCGTTGTAGACCGCCATTGCCGTTCCGCCCCGCTGTGCAGCCGCTTTGGCGAGCCTAACGGCGGGGAACGCTTCTTCGTCGAGGGGCTCGAAAGTCCAGGTCGCGGCCGTGGTCCAGTCGCAGGGGATTGCCGCTCCCGGGACGCGGTGTGGCCAGCCGATGCCGAGGGCGATGGGCAGGCGCATATCCGGGGGCGATGCCTGGGCGATCGTTGACCCGTCGCTGAACTGCACCATTGAGTGAATGATCGATTGGGGATGAACGACGACGTCGATCCGCTCCAGCGGGATGCCGAAGAGCAGATGCGCCTCGATAACCTCAAGCGCCTTGTTGACCATGGTGGCGGAGTTGGTGGTGACCATTTTGCCCATGTCCCAGGTGGGATGCGCCAGGGCCTGCTGCGGGGTGACATTTTCGAGGTCTTTTCTCGCCTTGCCGCGGAAAGGGCCGCCGGAAGCGGTGAGGATCAGCCGGTCCACTTCGCCTGCTGCGCCGGAGCGGAGGCACTGGGCGATGGCCGAGTGTTCGGAATCCACTGGGACGATCTGGCCGTCGGCTGCGGCATCCTGGACCAGCTGACCGCCGACAATGAGGGATTCCTTGTTGGCAAGGGCGAGTAGGTGTCCGGCCTTTAGCGCCGCCAACGTAGGGGCAAGTCCGATGGATCCGGTGATGCCGTTGAGGACGACGTCGGCGTCGGGCCAGGCGGCGAGGTGGGTGGTGGCATCGGGGCCAGTGAACAGAACCGGGGAATAGTTCTTGGCGGACGACGTTTTGGCGGCTGCTGTGCGGATGGCGTCGCTGAGTTCAGCTTCGGTGCTGGTGGCTGAGGCGACTGCCTGGGCGTTGGTAGCGACGGCCTGCTCGGCCAGAAGCGGCAGATTTCCACCACCGGCTGCGAGGGCTGTGACGATGAACCGTTCGGGCGCCTGGCGGATGACGTCGATGGCCTGCGTTCCGATCGAGCCGGTGGATCCGAGGATGACAATCCGGCGGCGTCCTGTGTCAGGGGCAGTGAATTCCATGGTTTAAGTATCGCGCACGCGGATGTGCCGTGCCGGCGGAGTCCCTCAGCCGCAGAAACGGCCCGCAGGCTCAGGTCCGCCGGTTGGAAGGGCAGTTTCTGAGCCTACGGGCCGTTTCTTTGGCTACGGGCGTTTACTTGGCCGGTTGGCCTAGCGGTTGATGGACGCCAGCGCGTCCGCGATGGTTTCTTCGCCGGAGATTACCTCGAGTACTTGCCGGTCCCCCAGCTTCGTCTCAAGCAGAGCCGCGATGACGGTTGCTACATCCTTGCGCGGCACCGATCCCTGCCCGGTCTTTGACGAGAGGCGCACCCGACCAGTTGCTGCGTCGTCGGTGAGTCCGCCGGGCCGGACGATGGTCCAGCTAAAGGACGAGCGTGCCGCCAGATCCTCTTCTGCGGCTAGTTTCGCCTGAAGGTAGGCGTAGAAGATGTCGTCAAGGCCGTCGGGGCGTTGACCGTCTCGAACGGAGTCGGCTCCCATCGATGAGACCTGAACGAATCGTTTGACCCCTGCGACTTCAGCTGCATCGGCCAGCAGCACCGATGCTCCGCGGTCGACTGAGTCCTTGCGCTCGGCGCTACTTCCTGGACCAGCTCCGGCTGCGAAGACAACTGCGTCTGCTCCCGATAGCACTTTGGCGAGCTCGTCTGCTGTGCTCGACTCGAGGTCGACCACTGCTGGCGTGCCGCCGTCGTTCTCAATGTCCTTGTTGTGGTCGGGATTGCGCACCAATCCGACAACCTCGTGACCCTGTTGAACAAGTTGGCGGGTGAGTTCGCGGGCAATTTTTCCGTGGGCTCCTGCTATCACTGTTCTCATACTGGGGTAACGGCCAATGGGGCCCGACTAATTCCCGGGAGCCAGAATGTCGCCGGACCTCGCCAGGGTCTGCTCGGCGTGACGGAGAATCGGACCATCAATCATCCGACCCCGAAATTGGAAGACACCGCCGCTGCTGGCTGCCTCGGCCAGGATGGACCGGGCATAGTCGACTTCCTCGGAAGACGGCAGATAAGCCTCGCTGATGATTGGCGCCTGGCTTGGATGGATACACGCCTTCGAGCCGAACCCTGAAGCGACAGCATCCCGCGACTCAGCAGCCAACCCGTCAAGATCGCCGATGTTGATATAGACCGCATCCATTGCCGCCTTGCCTGCAGCTGCAGCCGACAGCAGCACATGGGACCGGGCATGCAACGCAACCTGACGATACGACCCGTCCTCGTTACGGCTCGAGGACCCGCCCAACGATGCCACCAGGTCCTCGGCACCCCACATCAACGCCACCACATTAGGTTCGGCTGCAATCGCCTGCGCGTTGAGCACACCGGTAGCCGTCTCACACAGAGCGATCACCGAAAAAGCACTCAACCCCCACAGATCGGCCGCAGATTCGGTTTTCGCCAACATCACCGTGCGGTACGCCGTGTGCTTTAGCATCTCGATGTCCAGAGCGAAGTCGGTTGTCGACGCCGGGTTGACCCGGACGATGGTACGTTTCGGGTCCAGCCGGCTTGCGGCCACCGCTTCTCGTGCCGCCGGCTTATCCCCGGGAGCCACTGCATCCTCAAGATCGAGGATCACCGCACTTGCCCGGTCGGCCGCTTTGCCAAATCGCTCCGGACGATCCGCAGGACAGAACAAAAGGGCTGGTCCCATGGTGAAACTGGTCATGAATCCGAGTGTCCTTCCCTGGTCCACATCAGCACACTCCGGGTCAGCGTCGCGACGACGGTACCCTCCTGATTGCGGCCGGTATGTTCCATCGTGACGATACCCTGACCGGGCCTGGACGACGACAGCCGCTTCTCGATCACCACAGTCTCCGTGTACAGGGTGTCGCCATGAAACAACGGATGGGGGAAACGCACATTGGTCATACCCAGCTGCGCGACGATGGTCCCCTGAGTCAGCTGCGGAACCGACTGCCCGACAACAGTTGCCAGGGTCAGCATTGAATTCATCAGACGCTGGCCAAAAGGCTGGGATTCACTCCACGCTGCATCGAGGTGGAGGGCCTGGGTGTTCATTGTCATGGTCGTGAACAGCACGTTGTCAGTCTCGGTCAGGGTCCGCCCCGGCTTGTGCGAATAGATCACTTCGGTGTCGAGCTCCTCGAAGTACAGCCCGCGCTGTTCAATGACGGTCCGCTGTGGGTCCGCCGGCTGCTCAGCCATTCAGGTCGACCTCCAGTGGAGCGCCAGTGGCGGCGATGACCTCTTCGACGCTCACTCCGGGCGCCGTTTCACGCAGCACCAGGGTGCCACCGTTGCGGTTGGGGTCGACGTCGATCACCGCGAGATCGGTGATGATCCGGTTGACGCACCCCTTTCCGGTCAACGGAAGTGAGCAGGAGCTGACAATCTTGGGCTTGCCGCTGCGGTCGACGTGTTCCATCATCACGATGACCCGCTTCGCGCCAAAGACCAGGTCCATGGCTCCGCCCATGCCCTTGACCATCTTTCCGGGAATCATCCAGTTCGCGAGGTCACCATTCGCCGCAACCTCCATGGCGCCGAGCACAGCCACGTCGACGTGCCCACCCCTGATCATGCCGAAGGACGCAGCCGAATCGAAGAAGGCAGCCCCGGCGTTCACGGTCACGGTTTCCTTGCCGGCGTTGATCAGATCCGGGTCAAGTTGCGCTTCGGTGGGATAGGGCCCGACGCCGAGAATACCGTTCTCGGAGTGGAGCACCACCTCGACGCCCGCGGGGATGTAGTTGGGAATCAGGGTAGGCATGCCGATACCCAGATTGACGTACTGCCCGTTCTCAAGTTCCTGGGCAACACGCGCTGCTAGTTCGTTACGTGTCAGTGCCATGTCTCAGACCGCCTTCGCCGAGTTGGAACTATCGGATGCTTGGGAGAACAGCGCCTGCTCGGAAGACTGTGCCGGGCCGGAAGGCTCTGACTGCTCGGCCGCAAGCGACACCGTGCGCTTTTCGACTCGCTTCTCCGGATCAGCAGCAAGCACCACCCGCTGGACAAAGATTCCAGGGATATGTACCTGCGCCGGATCAAGTTCGCCGGGTTCAACCAACTCCTCGACCTCAGCGATGGTGGTCTTCCCGGCCTGGGCGCAGAGCGGATTGAAGTTCATTGCTGTGGCATGGAAGACAAGGTTGCCGTGCCGGTCACCCTTCCAGGCGTGAACCAGAGCGAAATCGGGGTTGACCGACTCCTCAAGCACATAGTCCTGCCCGCCGAAGGTGCGCACCTCTTTTGGCGCTGAGGCGACGGTGACGTGACCGGCGTCGTCGTACTTCTGCGGCAAGCCACCTTCGCTCACCTGCGTGCCAACGCCAGCAGGAGTGTAGAAGGCTGGAATCCCGGCGCCGCCGGCGCGCAGCCGCTCGGCCAGCGTGCCCTGCGGAGTCAACTCGACCTCGAGTTCACCCGAAAGGTACTGGCGGGCGAACTCCTTGTTCTCCCCCACATAGGAGCTGATGGTGCGACGGATCCGTCCGTCAAACAGCAGGACGCCGAGGCCCCAGTCGTCCACCCCGCAGTTGTTGCTGATCGTTTCGAGATCGGTGGTGCCTTGCTGGTGCAGCGCGTCGATCAGGGCCACCGGAATCCCGCAGAGCCCAAACCCGCCCACGGCCAGTGATGCACCATCGGGGATATCGGCCACTGCCTCGGCGGCGGTCGCAACAACTTTGTCGATCACTGTAACTCCTTAGGTACTGGCGTGGGGCGTGCTGCTATAGACCGAGTTCCCGAGCGATCAGCATCAGCTGAACCTCGGTCGTGCCTTCACCCACCTCGAGAATCTTCGAGTCGCGGTAGTGACGTGACACGGTGAACTCGTTGATAAACCCGTATCCACCGAAAATCTGGGTAGCATCGCGGGCGTTGTCCATTGCAGCCTCACCAGCCACCAGCTTAGCGATGGAAGCCTCGGTCTTGAACGGCTTGCCGGCGAGCATGCGCGAGGCGGCGTCGTAATAGGCCAACCGCGCGGTGTGCGCACGCGCCTGCATCCGCGCAATCTTGAACTGGATCGACTGGAAAGATCCGATATTGGTGCCGAAGGCCTGACGCTCCTTGGCGTACTTGATTGACTCTTCGACACAGCCCTGGGCGGCACCGGTGGCGAGCGCCGCAATCGCGATACGTCCCTCATCGAGGATCTGCAGGAAATTCGCATAGCCGCGGCCGCGGGTACCCAGCAGATTCGCTTCGGGAACGTGGACATCGGTGAGGGTGAGCGGATGGGTGTCCGAGGCGTTCCAGCCCACCTTGTTGTAGGCCTTCTCGGCCTTGAAGCCTGGCGTATTGGTCGGCACCAGGATGGTCGAGATTTCCTTCTTGACGGAGCCATCATCGCGCGTGGTGGTGTCGGTGACCGCGGTGACGGTGACCAGCTGGGTGATATCGGTACCGGAGTTGGTGATGAACTCCTTGGTGCCGTTGATGACCCACTCGCCGTTCTCGAGCTTCGCCGTCGTCTTGGTCCCTGACGCATCCGAACCGGCCTCCGACTCGGTCAGGCCAAAGCCGCCGAGCGCCTTTCCGCTGGCCAGCAGCGGCAGCCATTGACGCTTCTGCTCCTCGCTGCCAAACCGGTAGACCGGCATCGCACCGAGTGACACGCCGGCCTCAAGGGTGATGGCCACTGACTGGTCGACCCGGGCGAGCTGCTCCAAGGCGAGGCAGAGGGCGAAGTAGTCCCCACCCATGCCGCCGTATTCCTCGGGGAAGGGCAACCCGAACAGGCCCATCTCGGCCATCTGGTCGACGACGGCGTACGGGAAGCTGTGCTCCTCGTCATGCTTGGCCGATACTGGCGCAACAACCTCGTCGGCGAAATCGCGGACGGTGTCTACCAGATCCTGGTATTCCTCGCTGAGTTCAAAGTTCATGACTTGCGTTCTTCTTTCATTCGGGTGTTCCTGCAGCGTCGGGCTGAATTTCTGTCGCGTGGATGCGTGCAACGATCTGGTTGGCTTTGACCAGGTCGCCGGGTTGGAGGTGGATCGATACGGTTCCGGCGACCGAGGCGGTCAGCTGGTGTTCCATCTTCATGGCCTCGACGCTGAGCAACGTCTGGCCGGCCTCGACCGTCTCACCGTCGGCAACCGACACCGAGGTGACCGTTCCCGGCATGGTTGAGCGAATTTCGGGGTCAGCCGTCCCCTCAGCGCGAGCAAGCTGCGAAAGCTGGGTTTCGAGCCGCTCGGTCCGGTTCAGGATCCGTACCGACGTCGACCATCCGGCGTCGGAATACCAGAGGGTGCTGCCGTGGTGGTCGGTTGACGCTGAACGTTCGATTACCGCCCGACGCCGGATGCCATCCACCGTTGCAGCGCCCCGTGCCCGGTCATAGCTGACGGACCGTACTGGATCGTCGCCACCGTCGCCGAGACGGACGTCATACCCCGCACTGGTGGGCTGCACGAGCACCTCCCGCACATCGCCGGGCGCGACGGCGAGATGCAGCGTTCGAGGTCGCGGCGTCCCCATCCGCCACCCGTCCCGGCGGGCCCAGGGCGAGCCGACTGGATGGAAACTCGCCGGTTCGGACGTCGAGCTGCCAGCTTCGACTGCTGCGAGGACTGCGATTTCCTCATCGGAAATGTGGCGGAACGCCAGCCCGGGCAGCTTGCGTTCGATCATGGTGGTGTCGAGCCGGCCAGCGCGGACGTCGTCGTCGTTGATCAGAAGCCTGAGGTACTCAATGTTGGTCTTGACCCCCACCACCACGGTGTCGGCGAGCGCCCGGTCGAGACGGTTCAGGGCTTCAGCGCGGTTGCGCCCCCAGGCGATGATCTTGGACAGCATCGGGTCGTAGCTGGCCGAAATTTCCAGTCCGCCGAGCAGCGAACTGTCAACGCGGATCCCTTCGCCGCCCGGCTCGGCGAGCTGGCTCACGACGCCAGTCGACGGCAGGAACTCGGCTTCGGGATCTTCGGCATAGACCCGCGCTTCGACCGCGTGGCCGGTGAGTACGACGTCGTCCTGGGACAGGGTGAGTTTCTCACCGGCAGCGATCCGCACCTGCCACTGCACCAGGTCGACGCCGGTAACCATCTCGGTGACAGGGTGTTCCACCTGGAGACGCGTATTCATTTCCATAAAGAAGAACTCATCGGGCGCATCGGCCGATACGAGGAACTCGACGGTTCCCGCTCCGCTGTAATCAACGCTGCGGGCCGCGTTGCATGCAGCTTCGCCGATCCGGGCCCGGGTCGCCTGGTCAAGCAGCGGCGATGGAGCCTCTTCGATGACCTTCTGGTGCCGGCGCTGCAGCGAACACTCCCGCTCGCCCAGATGAATCACGTTCCCGTGGTTGTCGGCGAGGATCTGGACTTCGATGTGTCGCGGCGTGAGGATCAGGCGTTCCAGGAACAGGGTGTCGTCGCCGAAAGCCGAGGCGGCAACGCGGCGCGCGGTCGGCAGGGTCCCGGCGAGGTCCTCCTCCCGTTCAACGGCATGCATTCCCTTCCCGCCGCCGCCGGCCGAGGGTTTGATCAACAGCGGGTATCCGACGTCGGCTGCAGCGTTCAGCAGTTGCTGATCGGTCAGGCCGGGCCGGGCGATGCCGGGCACCACCGGCACGCCATAATCCATCACATGATTCTTGGACCTGATCTTGTCGCCCATGACATTCAGCGCATGCACCGAAGGACCAATGAAGGCGATGTCTGCGTCGCTCAGGGCCTGGGCGAAGGCCTGGTTTTCGCTGAGGAACCCATAGCCCGGGTGCACCGCCTGCGCGCCGGTGCGGCGGCAGGCGTCGAGGATCGCGTCGATGGACAGGTAGCTCAGCGCTGGCGACGCGGGCCCGATCCGCACCGCCACATCAGCTTCACGCACGTGGAGGGCACCGGCGTCGGCGTCGCTATAGACCGCGACCGAGCGAATGCCCAGCGCCCGGAGGGAGCGGATCACCCGGCACGCAATTTCCCCGCGGTTGGCGACCAGCACGGTATCGAACAGGGCAGCGTCAGTGGTTGGTTCGATGGGTAACATCTCGCTCACATCCGGAAAAGGCCGAAGGAGGTGTCCCGGACCGGCGCATTGGCACAAATGTCCAAGGCGAGGCCGAGCACCGTGCGGGTATCCGCGGGGTCAATAATGCCGTCATCCCAGAGTCGGGCCGTCGAGTAGTAGGGGCTTCCCTGCTCCTCGTACTGGTCGCGGATCGGGGCTTTGAACGCCTCTTCGTCCTCGGCGCTCCACTCGTCGCCGCGGCCCTCAAGCTGATCCCGCTTCACTGTGCCCAGCACCGCAGAGGCCTGGTTCCCGCCCATCACCGAAATCCGGCTGGAAGGCCACATCCACAGGAATCGCGGCGAATAGGCCCTCCCGCACATCGAGTAGTTTCCGGCACCGAAGGACCCGCCGACGACGACCGTCAGTTTGGGGACCCGGCAGGTGGCGACCGCCGTCACCATCTTGGCGCCATTCTTGGCAATGCCCCCGGCCTCGTAATCGCGGCCAACCATGAACCCTGACAGGTTCTGCAGAAAGATCAGCGGGATTCCACGCTGGTCGCAGAGCTCGATAAAGTGGGCGCCCTTGAGTGCCGACTCGCTGAACAGGACGCCGTTGTTGGCGACGATGCCCACCTGATGGCCGTGCAAGGTCGCGAAACCGGTGACCAGGGTAGCGCCGTATTCTTTCTTGAATTCGTGGAACCGGCTGCCGTCGACGAGCCGGGCAATAACCTCGCGGGCATCATAGGAGGCGTTGACGTCGGTGGGAACCGCTCCGTAGACCTCGTCCGGGTCGACAGCTGGTTCGGTGGAGGCCGTAATCTCCCAGGCCTGCGGGTTCCGCGGCAGGGTCGAGATGATGTCACGCACGATCTCCAGCGCGTGGGTATCGTTCTCCGCCAGGTGATCGGTGACCCCCGAAATTTTCGAATGAACGTCTCCCCCACCCAGCTCCTCGGCGGTGACGATCTCGCCGATTGCCGCTTTCACCAGGGGCGGGCCGCCGAGGAAGATGGTGCCCTGGTTACGGACGATGACCGTCTCATCGCTCATGGCCGGAACATACGCTCCACCGGCGGTACAGGACCCCATGACCGCAGCAATCTGGGGGATCTTCCGGGAGGACATGGTGGCCTGGTTGAAGAAAATCCGACCGAAGTGCTCCTTGTCGGGAAACACCTCGTCCTGTTTGGGCAGGAACGCTCCGCCGGAGTCCACCAGGTAGACACAGGGCAGGTTGTTTTCCAGCGCAATTTCCTGGGCTCGCAAATGCTTTTTCACCGTCAGGGGGTAGTAGGTACCGCCCTTGACGGTTGCGTCGTTGGAAATCACCAGCACGTGGCGCCCGTGGATCAGGCCGACGCCGGCGATTACCCCGGCCCCGGGGCACTCGTCGTCGTACAGTCCATTGGCAGCCAGCGGTGCGATTTCCAGGAAGGGGCTGCCGTCGTCGAGCAGTTGGTCAATGCGCTCCCGCGGCAGGAGCTTGCCGCGGGCGACATGACGTTCCCGAGACCGCTGCGGTCCGCCGAGGGAAGCCTCTGCGAGGCGTTCGCGCAATTCGGTGACCAGTTGGCGCTGTGCAGTATCGTTCTCGCGAAAGCCGGGGCTGGTGGGATCTACCTGGGATGTCAGCGTCTGCATGGGGTCTTTCCCTGACTGGTTGCTCGTCGGCGAGCGGACCGTCTGTTTGGAAGCATTTTCAGTTAGTATGTACTAACTGAGATTAGGTTAGTAGCTAATAACCGACTTGTCCACCAAAATGGGATGACCGGTCCACCAGGCCGTACGAGATGGGGGCATCAATGGAAGCTTCTGCTCCGAGCCGGATCACCGGCCGCAGCATGGCGAAGGCTTCCCGCCGCGCCGCGCTGCTGGATGCCGCGGCCCAGTTGTTTGCCGATCGCGGCTACAACGGCGTTTCCATCGAAGACCTCGGCGCCGCCGCCGGCGTCAGCGGTCCGGCGGTGTACCGTCACTTCAGCAATAAACCGGCAGTGCTTGGTGCCCTCCTGGCCGGGGTCAGCGAAGACCTGCTCCATGGCAGCAACGCGGTGGTCGCCAATGCTCCGGACCCGGCGTCGGCGCTTCGCGGGCTGATCGAGTTCCAGGTGGACTTCGCGCTGCGAAATGCCAATGTGATCAGGGTGCAGGACCGGGACCTCAACAGCCTGACCCCCGAAGATGAGCACACCGTGCGGTTCCTGCAGCGTCAATATGTGGAAGTGTGGGTGGATGTCATGGCCAAACTCCTGCCCGACGACGACCCCGCCCAACTTCGACGGAAGGCTCACGCGGCCTTCGGACTGATCAATTCGACTCCGCACACAACTCCCCGCCGGAAAAGCAGCAGCGACATTGCCGACCTGCGGCTCCTGCTGGAGAAAATGGCATGGTCGGCGCTTAATGCATAGCTCATTGCCTAGTAACCTGTTCCTACCCGCCATCTAACCGAAAGTTCGATGTGACTTCACTACGCGCCGTTGAACCCTCCGACCTGGACGAGTTTTTCACCCATCAACTCGATCCCAGTGCCAACCACATGGCCGCATTCACGGCCAAGAACCCAGCGGACCGCGGGGTGTTCAACCATCACTGGCAGAACATCCTGAACGATCCCCAGATCACCGTGCGCACCATCCTTCACGACGGCGCAGTGGTGGGCAGCATCCTCGCCTACCGCAATGACGAGACCCCCGAGATCAGCTACTGGATTGACAAGGCCAGCTGGGGCCAGGGCATCACCACGGACGCCGTCGGGCTATTCCTTGAGGAGTTCACCGATCGGCCGATCCGTGCCCGCGCCGTCGTCGACAACGTCAACTCCATCCGGATCCTCGAGCGCTACGGTTTCGAGCACATTGGTGAGGTACAGGGATTCGCCAACGCCCGCGGCGCGGTCGTCAAGGAACTGGTCCTCGAGCTCCGCTAGCTCCACGTCCAGGCTTCCGTGGCGCGTGATTGCGACGCCGGTGCCCGACTACCGAGGTCGGTGCAGGCCAGCGTCGGTGCAGGCCGACGTCGAAGCAGGCCAACGCCGAAGCCCGTCGGGGCGCCGCCCGCCGGGGCGCGGCCCACGCTAGATCATGGTGAGGACCATGCCGGGATCGGACAGGACGGTTCCGATATCGGCAAGGAACCGCGATCCCTGCTCGCCGTCCACCAGCCGATGGTCGAAGGACAGGCTCAGCGTCATTACTGAGCGCAAGGCGATCTCGCCCTGGTACTCCCACGGGGTGCGACGGACTGCTCCCATCGCCAGGATGGCTGCCTCCCCCGGATTGAGGATCGGCGTCCCCGCATCGATCCCAAACACCCCCACGTTGGTGATGGAGATGGTGCCGCCGGAGAGGTCTGCCGGGGTTGTTTTGCCGGCTCGCGCTGTCTCCGCCAGACCGGTCAACGCCTGGGCGAGCTCTTTCAGGCCGAGCCGATCGGCGTCTTTGATGTTCGGCACCATGAGACCCCGCGGTGTTGCCGCTGCAATGCCAAGATTCACAAAATGGTGCTGCACAATCTCGGAACTGGCGTCGTCCCACCGGGAGTTGACCGTCGGGTTTCGGGCCACCGCGATACAGAGCGCCTTGGCCACCACTGTGAGCGGCGTAATCTTCACATCGGCAAACGCCCGACTGGCTTTCAAGCGCGCGACAAGTTCCACGGTCGGAGTTACATCGATGGTCAGAAACTCAGTGACGTGCGGCGCGGTGAACGCGCTGGCCACCATCGCCGCCGCGGTGTGCTTGCGGACTCCCTTGATCGGCGTCCGGGTTTCACGCTGGTCGGCGGACCGTGCGGGGGCCGCTGAAACCGGCACGGCAGCGGCTGTCGCCGGAGCACCGGAGGCCGAGGACGCTTCCGTATGGCTTCCGGCGGCTGCAAGCACATCGTCGCGGATGATCAGTCCGCCGGGGCCGGTCCCGGCCACTGATTCCAGCTCGACCCCGAGGTCTCGCGCGAGTTTCCGCACCGGCGGAGTGGACCGGGGCCGTTCGGACGCCGATAGATTCACTGCCGGAGCCGGTGCTGTCTCACTAACCGCGGGCGACTGCGCCCGGTCCGGCGCCGGTGCCTGATCCTGAGCCGGTGCCTGATCCTGAGCCGGTGCCGCAGGACTGACAGCGGATCCGCCGCGGGCACGCCGGGCTGGCCGGCCCCCCTTCTCTACTGCTGCACCGTAACCGACCAGGTTGGGTTCGCGTTTGGCGGGCGCGACGTCGTCGGCCGGGCTCGTGACAGCGACGGCCCCCTCGGAATCCGCCGCAGCAGGTCCCCCGACGCCGACGCCGCCCTCCGCACCCGCAGCGGCTGGAACGTCGAAGGAAATGATCGGGGCGCCGACCTCCACCACCGTGCCGGGCTGCTCGTGCAGCCGCGCAACAACTCCCGCGTAGGGGGACGGCAGCTCGACCACTGCCTTGGCGGTCTCCACATCGGCAATGATCTGGTTGAGTTCGACGACGTCGCCCTCGGCTACGTGCCAACTGACAATTTCCGACTCGGTCAGACCTTCGCCTAGGTCCGGGAGCCTGAATTCCTTAATCACGGTTGCCACTACCTTTCGATCCCGCTCAGCGAATTGGTTCGTCCCATGACGCGGTCAACGCCGTCAAGAATCCGGTCCAGATCGGGCAGGTGATGGAATTCAAGTTTGGAATACGGGTAGGGGATGTCGAAGCCGGTAACCCGGACCGGTGCATGCTCGAGATAGTTGAAGCAGCGTTCAGTGATGCTGGCAGCGATTTCCGCACCCAGCCCACCCGACTGTGCTGCCTCGTGGGTGATGACCAGCCGCCCGGTTTTACGCACCGAGGCTTCGATGGTGGCGAAGTCGATGGGAGCCAGCGACCGCAAGTCAATGACCTCGACGGAAATACCTTCATCCGACGCCGCGATTGCAGCGTCACGGGCGGTGGGAACCAGCGGACCGTAGGTCACCAGAGTGACCTCGTCACCCTCGGCGACCACATGGGCGTCTTCCATCGATGATGCTGCGAGCTCAATCGACTCATCCACCTCGCCCTTGACGTGGTAGCGCCGTTTCGGCTCAAAGTACAGTACTGGGTCGTCGCAGGCGATGGCCTGCTGGATCATCGTGTAGGCGTCCTGCGGGTTGGAAACGCTGACCACTCGCAACCCCGAGGTGTGGGTGAAATAGGCTTCGGGCGACTCCGAGTGGTGCTCGGGCGAACCAATGCCGCCGCCGAACGGCACCCTGATGGTAATCGGCATTTTGACTGCACCCTGGGTCCGGTAATGCAGTTTGGCCACCTGGCAGACGATCTGGTCAAAAGCGGGGTAGATGAATCCGTCGAACTGGATCTCCACCACCGGCCGGTACCCGCGGTAAGCCATGCCGACGGCGGTCCCCATAATGGCCGACTCCGCCAATGGAGTGTCCAGAACACGGTGCTCCCCGAAATCCTTCTGCAGGCCCTCGGTAATCCGGAAAACACCGCCGAGCTTGCCGATATCCTCACCCATGAGGATCACCTTCGGGTCGTTTTCCATGGCCCGACGCATGCCGGCGTTGATGGCGCGGCCAAATGTCATGGTGGACATCAGAGGCTTCCTTCCGTGGCTGTTCCACTGCTCTTCTGCGACTCGGATCCAACAGGCTCGGAGTCGAAGGAGGCGAGGTAGCGGCCGTAGTTCTCCTGCTGCCGGTCCAGCCAGGAGTTGGGGGTGCTGTAAACGTGCTTGAAGACGTCCATGGGCGCGGGCTCCGGCATTTCAATGCACCCGGCGCGGAGCCTGGCTGCGACGTCGTTGGCCTTCGTGTTCACCGCGGCAAGGAAATCTGGTGTCAGCAGACCGAGCGAATCGAGGAGCACTGACAGTCGGGCGATCGGATCCTTAGCCGCCCAGTCCTCGAGTTCGTTCGCGTCGCGGTACTTGGTGGGGTCGTCAGCTGTGGTGTGGGGCCCCATCCGGTAGGTGACCGCTTCGATGAAGCTCGGCCCACCGCCGGTCCGTGCCCGGTCGAGCGCTTCCCGCGTCACGGCCAGGCAGGCCAGAACGTCGTTGCCGTCCACCCGGACGGACGGGATCCCGAAGCCTGGCGCACGGTTGGCAATCGGGACATGGGCCTGCAGGCCCACCGGCTCCGAGATGGCCCAGTGGTTGTTTTGGCAGAAGAAGATGACCGGCGCCTGGTAGCTGGCGGCGAAGACCATCGCCTCGTTGACGTCACCCTGGCTGGTGGCACCGTCGCCGAAGTAGGTGACGGCCACGGAATCAGCGCCGTCGTTCTGGATGCCCATCGCATAACCCGTGGCATGAAGGGTTTGCGCACCGATAATGACCTGCGGGGTGGCCATGTTGATGGAAAACGGGTCCCAGCCGGAGGAGGCGTTGCCCCGCCACACCCGGAGGATATCGGTGAAGTCGACGCCGCGACAGTAGGCCACAGCGTTCTCGCGGTAGCTGGAGAAGACAAAGTCGTCCTCCCGGAGTGCCCGGCCTGAGCCGATTTGGGCTGCTTCCTGTCCCAGCAGGGGCGGCCAAAGCGCGAGTTCGCCCTGCCGCTGGAGCGCGGTCGCCTCGGCGTCGATCCGGCGGACCACCACCATGTCTTCATAGAGTGCCTGCAGCGCCGGGCCGTCGACGTCGGCAACCCACCTGTCGTAGTCCCCGCTGGACTGCCGAACACCCGAGGGGGTCAGCAGCTGGATCAGTGAGTTTTCTCCAGCGGAAGCGGTGTCATTCAGGGGCACAATTACACAACCTTCATTGAGTGCACCGACCCGCCAACGGATCACCCTGATCCGGTCGCGTCGTCGGACCTTGACCCTCGGGCGTCTTTACCCAAAGATATTGTGACCCTACTCACAGAGGCTAAGGAGCACAACCGATCCCCGTTTGGCTGAGCATCCTGCCCAATTTATGCAGCCTGCACCGTGTTAGCATTGCGCATTATGCAACCCCTGGATTCCACTGACACTCGTCTCCTGATGGCCCTGGCGAAGGACCCCCGGCGCACCGTCGTCGCGTTGGCGCAGAAACTGGGCCTGTCCCGCAATACGGTGCAGGCCAGGATGGCCCAGCTGGAGAAGAAGTCGGTGTTCCTGTCTTTTGAGCGGCGGATCAATCCGGTTGCCCTTGGCTACCCCCTGATGGCCTTCATTCATGTGCATGTGCAACAGCAGAAACTCGCGGCCATCACTGAGCAGCTCGCGGGTATTCCCGAGGTGCTCGAAGCGTATGGTCTGACCGGACAGGCGGACATTTTGGTCCGCGTGGTCTGCGCGGATGCCGAGGACCTCTTCAGAATCAACGGGAAAATCCTCGGTTGCGACGGAGTGGAACGCTGTGACACCTCCCTGGCCATGGGGGAACTGGTCCCTTTCCGGGTTGAGCCCCTCCTGGAACGTGGACCACGGCAGCCGGGTGCGTAGGAAGGGGCACACGTAACACCGGAATTCCCGCCCCGTGCGCGGCATGCCCCCTTGCGGAAAGACCCTGTACACGGCAACAGGCCGGCCCGGATTCGGGCCGGCCTGTTGCCGTTGAAAATAGGTGTCGAAGCGGGCGGCTAGTGTTCCGTTGCCTTTTCCGCACCAACTCCGGTCAGGGACCGGACTTCCATTTCCGCCTGCTTCTGCGGATCTTCGGTGGTCTTGGCAAGGACGCTTCCGAGCCAGCCGAGGAAGAACGCCAGCGGGATGGAGACGATGCCCGGGTTGTTCAGTGGGAACAGGACAAAGTCGGCGCCCTGGATCATCGAGGTTTCCCGGCCCGAAACGACAGGAGAGAAGGCGATGAGCAGCATTGCGGAACCGAGTCCGCCGTACATGCTCCAGATCGCACCCTGGGTGTTGAAGCGCTTCCAGAAGAGCGAGTAGAGGATGGTCGGCAGGTTGGCGCTTGCCGCAACTGCGAAGGCCAGCGCCACCAGGAAGGCAATGTTCTGCCCCTGCGCGCCGATGCCGCCGAGGATGGACAGGATACCGATGACGACGACGGTGCGGCGTGCAACCTTCACCTCGCCGTCGGGGTCGAGGTTGCCCTTGCGGATCACGTTTGCGTAGATGTCGTGGGCAAACGATGCTGCCGCGGTGATCGTCAGGCCGGCAACCACCGCGAGGATGGTGGCGAACGCGACTGCCGAAATGACCCCGAGCAGGATTGGCCCGCCCAGTTCAAACGCCAGCAGCGGTGCTGCCGAGTTGACGCCACCCGGGGCTGCGGTGATGCGATCGGCACCGATGAGGGCACCAGCGCCATAACCGAGGACCAGGGTGAACAGGTAGAACCCACCGATTAGCCAGATGGCCCAGACCACTGAGCGGCGGGCTTCCTTGGCAGTCGGAACCGTGTAGAAACGCATCAGGACGTGGGGCAGGGCCGCGGTACCGAGGACCAGCGCCAGAGCGAGCGAGACGAAGTCCAACTGCGAGGTGGAGCTGACACCGTACTGCAGGCCAGGGTTGATGATTTCGGGGTTTCCTGCGGTCTCCATGGCGGCACCGAGCAGGGTGGACAGGTTGAAGTTGTGGATAGCGAGAACCCAGATGGTCATCACGAACGCGCCGGTGATCAACATGACGGCCTTGATGATCTGCACCCAGGTGGTGCCCTTCATGCCACCGATCAGTACGTAAAGGATCATCAACCCGCCGACGACGGTGATGACCAGGGACTGACCGAGCCGGTCATCAATGCCCAGCAGGAGGGAGACAAGTCCGCCGGCGCCAGCCATCTGCGCGAGGAGGTAGAAGAAGCAGACGGCCAGGGTGGTGATGGCGGCGGCGATACGCACGGGACGCTGGCGCAACCGGAAGGAGAGGACGTCGGCCATGGTGAACTTGCCGGTGTTGCGTAGCAGCTCAGCCACGAGCAGCAGGGCTACCAGCCAGGCGACAAGGAAACCGATCGAGTAGAGAAACCCGTCGTAGCCGTTGATGGCAATGGCGCCGACGATTCCGAGGAACGAAGCGGCGGAAAGGTAGTCACCGGCGATGGCGGTACCGTTCTGTGGTCCACTGAAGGACCGGCCCGCGGCGTAGTAGTCGGCCGCGGTCTTGGTGTTGCGGCTAGCCCGGAGCACGATCACCAGGGTGACGGCGACGAACAAGCCGAAGATGGTCATGTTGAGCCACGGTTCACCGACCTGGGTGCTTTCGACCGTCTGCATCGGCAGGGAGAGGGGCATCATTTGGTAGCTCCTGGCTTTTCGGTGAAGACCTCCGGAGCGGTGGCCTCAAGCTCGTGGCGGATGTCCGCGGCGATTGGGTCAAGCTTCCGGTTGGCGTAGGTGACATAGCCCATGGTGATGGCAAACGTGGTGACGAACTGCAGCAGACCCATGATGAGTCCGATATTGATGTTTCCCCACACTGGGGTGGACATGAAGTCGGTGGCGTAGGACGCCAGCAGTACGTACAGGAAGTACCAGAGCAGGAAAAAGACTGCCATGGGGAAAACGAAACTGCGGTGGCGTTTGCGCAGTTCCTTGAATTGGGGGTTCTGCTGATATGCGGTGAAGTCGACGGGCGCTGCTGTGCCTGCATCCGGCGGCGATGGCTCGGTAGCCATGATTCCTCCTCGTTGAGAACGTCTTCCGCGCCGGGCCAACTCCGAAGGGTCGGGAGCAGCATCAGGCACGTAAAGATGTGACTCCCATCACCTTGCGTCCTGCGGGCGCGGTTCTCCAGTACCGCAGCACGGTGTATCGCCGAATCGACACTCAGTTGCGGTGAGTGGACCCGTCCTGCGGCGAATGGGACCACCAGCAACCTCGAAGTCCGGCGCGGACGGTTACTGTTGAGCCATGTTCAGCACCGCCGTCGACACCGCCCTGGTGGGCGCCATCGTGGTCATCACGATCGCGGTGGTTGCCGCCCTCGGATTCAAGCTTTCCCGTTCCTACCGCGATCTGGGGTCCGACGCCGACCGCGCCACCTACGCCACCCTGCATACCGCGGCGCTCGCCTCGGAGCACCTTCGTGCTGGGCTGACGCCCGCCGGCGCCTCGAAGGCCAGCAAGCATCTGCGGAGTCTGCTCCGGTGTGACACCCTCCTGATCACCGACGAAAATGCTGTGCTCGCCTGGGACGGCGGGCGCGAAATGCCCGAGCCGGTGATGGAGCTGGTCCAGCAAGTCCTCACCAGTGGGCGCACCCAGATCTTCAGGGAAGCACAGCTGGACCCCACGGCCGTCCCCGGCAGCGGGCAGGTGGTGATCTCCCCCATCCGCGTAGACAAGCGGGTGGTCGGCACCGTGGGGGCGTTCGCCCCGCACGTCAACGCCGGCCTGGTACGCGCCGCCAACGAGGTAGCTGGCTGGGTAGCAACGCAGGTGGAACTTGCCGAACTCGATTCGTCGAGGACTTTGCTGATGGAGGCAGAGGTGCGCGCCCTGCGCGCCCAGATCAGTCCGCATTTCATCTACAACTCCCTCAACGCCATCGCCTCCTTCATCAACACCGACCCGGCACGTGCACGGGAACTGGTGGTGGAGTTCGCTGACTTCACCAGGTACTCCTTCCGCCGACACGGTGATTTCACCACGGTCGCCGAGGAGCTCCAGTCGATTGATCGCTATCTGCTGCTGGAGCGTGCCCGGTTCGGGGAGCGATTGAAAGTCACCCTGGAGATCGGCCCCGAGGTGCTGAGCACTGTGATCCCGTTTCTGAGCCTCCAGCCGCTGGTGGAAAACGCCGTCCGGCATGGGCTTGAGTCCACTGATGGGTCAGGGCACATCACCATCACCGCCCACGACGCCGGTGCATTCGCCGAGGTGACGATCGAGGACGACGGCGTCGGCATTGATCCGGACTACCTGCGCTCGGTCCTGGCCGGCCACACCGAGGGGGTTCATGTGGGCCTGAGGAACGTCGACCAGCGCCTACGCCAGGTCTACGGCGAGGATCACGGGCTCACGATCGACACCGCCGTCGGCGCCGGCACGATGATCACCCTGCGGATCCCCAAGTCTCAGCCGGATCACCAGACGTAGCGTCCCCCACGGTTCGGCCGGACGTCCGGTTCACTTGTCAACGCCGCGATGCGCGTAATCTGGACCACATGGTCAATGTAGTCATCGCCGACGATGAGCTCCCCGCAGTCGAGGAACTGGCTTTCCTCCTCGCCAAGGATGCAAGGATCGAAACAATCCACCGCGCCTCCAGCGGCGCTGAGGCCCTGCGCGCCCTGGAGACCCACGACGTCGACGCATTATTCCTCGACATCCACATGCCGGCCCTCTCGGGCCTGGACATCGCCCGGGTAATCTCCCGGTTCAGCAGGCCCCCTGCGGTGGTCTTCGTCACCGCCGACGAGGATCGCGCGCTGGAGGCCTTCGACCTTCGCGCGGTGGATTACCTCCTCAAGCCGGTGCGGATGGAACGCCTGGCCGAGTCGGTGCGGCGGATCTGCGAGCTGATGGAAACCGGTCAGGATGGGACAGCGGCCCAGCCCGAGGTCATCACTGTTGATCAGGGCGGGGTCAGCCGGATGATCAGACGCGACGAGATCCGCTATGTCCAGGCCCAGGGCGACTATGCTCGGCTACACACCGCAGAATCGAGCTACCTGATCCGGATTCCCCTGAACGATCTTGAACGCCAGTGGGCCGACGCCGGTTTCCTCCGGATCCATCGGTCCTACCTGGTGGCGATGAGTCAGGTCCAGCAGGTCAAAATCGGGGCAGGGCGGGCGTCCCTCATGGTGGGCGGCGCGGAGCTACCGGTCAGCCGCAGGCATCTACCCGTGGTCCGGGACAAGCTTGAGGCGACCCGCCTCCGACCCCGACAGCAGTGAGGCACCCTCAGTGAATCCCGCTGACGATCCTCCCCAACGCGTCCGGGTCACGGCGCCGCGAAGCGCCGGCCGGCCAACGCCCGGATCCTACCCGGTTGCCCGGGAAATGGCTGAACAGTCCGAGGTCGGTGAACTGTTCGTCCGCTCCCTGATCCGTTCCCAGCTCCGGCTTGCCCTGGTGGTGGCCGCGGGCTTCCTGCTCATCCTGATCGGCATTCCGGTGCTGCTGGCCGTCTTCCCGCAAATCGGCGAGTTGTCCGTTTTCACGGTTCCGGTGCCGTGGCTGCTGCTGGGGTTGGGCGTCTACCCGTTGGTCATTAGCTGCGCCGCGCTGTATGTCCGTAGCGCCTCCCGCAACGAGATGCGGTTCAGGGACCTGATCGATGAGGGGTAGGTTGTGAACGCCGAGCTGAACCCGGTGGTCGGCTATGTGGCACTGATCCTGGTCTCCCTGAGCACCGTGTTGATTGGCATCTACGGGCTTCGCATCTCCCGCACCACAGGCGATTTCTATGTCGCATCCCGGACCGTACGGCCCTGGTGGAATGCTTCGGCAATCGGCGGCGAGTACTTGTCGGCGGCCAGTTTCCTCGGTGTCGCCGGATTGATTCTGCTCTCCGGCGTTGACGCCCTGTGGTTTCCGGTCGGCTACACCGCCGGATACCTGATGCTGCTCCTTTTTGTTGCCGCTCCCCTGCGGCGGTCCGGCGCCTATACCATCCCGGACTTCGCTGAAGCCCGGCTCGAATCACTGATGGTCAGGCGGGTGACCAGCCTGCTCGTCGTCGTCGTCGGCTGGCTGTACATTGTGCCGCAACTGCACGGAGCGGCCCTCACCGTCCAGATCACCACCGGCCTCCCGCCGTGGGTGGGCGCGGTGGCGGTGGTGGTGGTGGTCTGCCTCAGCGTGGTCACCGGCGGGATGCGATCCATCACCTTTGTGCAGGCGTTCCAGTACTGGCTCAAGCTCACCGCGCTGGCAGTGCCGATCGTGTTCATCCTGCTGCGCCTGTCATCGACCGGGAGCCCGATCACCGACGCCGGCGCCGTCTTCGCTGCCGAGCTGAACATCGGCGGGGATGCTTCGCTCTACCGCAATATTTCACTGGTCATTGCCCTGCTGTTCGGCACGCTGGGTCTCCCCCATGTCCTGGTGCGCTTCTACACGAATCCCGATGGTGCGTCGGCCCGCCGGACCACGCTGATTGTCCTGGGGCTGCTCTCGGTCTTCTACCTGTTTCCCACCATGTATGGCATCCTCGGCCGGATCTATACCCCCGATCTGGCGGCGGACGGGGCAGCGGACGCCACAGTGCTGCTGCTGCCCAGCCGCATCTTCGACGGGGCCGTGGGCGACCTGCTGTCGGCGCTGGTGACGGCAGGCGCGTTTGCCGCGTTCCTGTCGACGACCAGTGGTCTGGTGGTGTCCCTGGCAGGGGTGGTCAGCCAGGAATTTTTCCAGGGCAGCGTGAAGGGATTCAGGCGGGCCGCAGTGATTTCGGCACTGATCCCGTTGCTGTTGGCGTTAGCCACCAACACGCTGGCATTGGCGGGCAGCGTGAGCATGGTGTTCGCCTTCACAGCGTCAACCATCTGCCCGCTGCTCCTCCTCGGGATCTGGTGGCGGGGCCTGACCGATGTGGGAGCGGTCGCGGGGATGCTGTCCGGAGCGGTACTGTGCGGCGGATCGATTCTCGCCGCAGCGGCGCTCGGTCCGGCGTCGGCCCGCTATGAATGGCTGCAACAGCCCGCACTGTGGACGGTGCCGGCGGCGTTCGCCGTCACCATACTGGTGTCGCGGCTTACCGTTAGCCGCACCCCGGGTAGCGTGTCGCGGGTGCTGGCACGGCTGCACACCCCCGAACCGGTGCAGCGGCCGTAGCAGGTTGCGTCAGCCGGCGCTGGGGGCGGGACCTGACCTAGTCGATAGCCGCCATCAGTTCGACCACCCGGTCCATGAAGGCGTCAACCTGGGTTTCCTCGTAGCCGTCGGCCCCCACAGCTTCGCGGAACACCGACCGTCGCACCACGTCCACGCTCAGCGGAACGTCGTTTTCGAAGTAGCCGAGGAGTTCGTTGCAGAGGGCATCGACGTCGTCGACGTTGTAGCTGGCGGTCTTCCGCTTGGTGGGGCGCCTGAACCGTTCGCCCGGGGCCCGGTGCAGCCTGCCCCGCAGCACCGCCGAGGACCGGCCGATCTGCATCAGCCAGGCGTCCTCGCCCTTCGATTCGATCAGGCGGTCGCGTTCCCGCTGGGCGAAAACGTCTTCCAGGCGGTCGAGCGCAGCATCCACGGCCTGCGGCTCGTACCCGCCCTTCGCCGGGTCGAACGCCATGGATCGCACGTCGGCGCTGGTCACGGGACCGCCGGAGGGGTCCTCCGTGTTGTAGTAGGCCCGCGCCCGGGTCAGGAAACTATCCACCTGCCGAAGGTTGTAGCCGTACTCCCGGCGGCCTACGCGCGCAAAGGGAGAGGTGCTCTGACGAGCTTCATCCATGGTCTACTGAATCCTTTGGGGGTTGGCGGCTGCGAGCTAGAGAAATCCCGGTACCAATGTAACTGACAGCAGGAACGCAACCGGGGAGGCGAACACGATGGAGTCGAGCCGGTCCATCATCCCGCCGTGCCCGGGCAGAATGTTGCCCATATCCTTGACCCCGAGCTCACGTTTAATCATTGACTCTGCGAGGTCGCCGGCGGTCGCCGCGGAGACGGTTGCCACCGCCAGGACGAGGCCAAACCACCAGGGCCGGTCCAGCAGGAACACAGTGGCGAGAGTTCCAACCACGACTGCGCCACCGACTGATCCGGCGAACCCTTCCCAGGACTTCTTCGGACTGATTTTGGGCGCCATGGCGTGCTTGCCGAAGAACGCGCCGACCAGATAGCCGAACGTGTCATTGGCGACGACCAGCAGCAGCAGCGTGGCCACCAGCAGTTTTCCGGATGGTTCCTGCAGGAGCAGCATGGCGAAGCTGAGCATCAGGGGCACCCATAGCACCACAAAAATGCCCGCGGTGATGGATCGGGCCGCATCGGGGGCCGGGTCGAAACTCCGCCAGAGGGCCAGGGCTGTCGTGGAAAGGGCGACGGCGTAGGCCAGCGCCTCCGGTCCGCCGAGGTAAGCGGAGAACGGAAGGGCGATCGTCGCGACGATGGTGGGCACGAGGGGCAGGCGGATCTGACGCACCTCGAGTGCCCGGGATATTTCCCAGACACCCACCAGCGCGAACGCGGTGGTAATCGCCACGAAAGCTATCGGCAGGTAGAGGATTCCGCCCAGCACCGAACCAAGCAGGGCAACGCCGACTGCCGTTGCCGCGGGCAGGTTCCGTCCCGCCCGGGACGGAGCCTTGGGCGCCCCCGCGCTCTTGGAGGCTGGCCTGCGACGTACCTGGCGAGTGCCCGGCGCGCGTTGGGCGCGCCGGCCACTTCTGGCAGCATCAACGCCGGCCACGAGCTGAGCCGCTTCCGGTGACTTCGCCCGGTCGGGCTCCGTCGCTTCCCCCATTGTGGGGGCGCCCTCACCTGGCGCGGAACCTACGTCCCCGTGTGAGACTGGCTGTCCCCCAGTGTTAGCTGAGTGATGGGTGTCGCTCATTAGACCTCAAGCAGCTCGGTTTCCTTGCGCTTGAGCAGCTCGTCAATGGTGTCCGTGTGGGACTTGGTCCGCAGATCGAGTTCTTTTTCGCCGCGCGCGCCTTCGTCTTCCCCGGCGTCGCCATCCTTGACCGCCTTGTCGATGCCGTCCTTCGCCTTACGCCGGATATTCCGGATGGCGATCTTGGCGTCTTCAGCCTTGGTTTTGACCAGCTTCACGTACTCCTTGCGGCGTTCCTCGGTCAGCTCGGGCAGGACCACCCGGATGATGTTGCCATCATTGGAGGGGTTGGCGCCGAGGTCCGAATCGCGCAGGGCCCTCTCGATATCGTTCAGTGCTGCCCTATCGAACGGGGTAATCAGGAGCGTACGTGCCTCAGGGTTCTGGAATGAGGCCAGCTGCTGGAGAGGCGTTGGGGCACCGTAGTAGTTGACCATCACCTTGGAAAACAGCGAGGCATTCGCGCGTCCGGTGCGAATCGTGGCGAAGTCTTCCTTCGCCGCTTCCACAGCCTTGTCCATTTTCTGGGTGGCTTCTAGCAATGTCTCGTCGATCACTGTAACTCCTAAGCTGTGCGTCAGCTGAGCAACAGCCGCGCGTCGTCCGGTTCAGTTTTCAATCCTAGTTCACCTGAGCCACCCATCCGGGGCAGGCTCATGACGTGCCTAGGTGGTTACCGTGGTTCCAATCTTTTCTCCAAGGATTGCGCGGGTGACGTTCCCCTCCCCCTCCATGCCGAAGACAACCATCGACAGGTCGTTGTCCTTGCACATGGTCATGGCGGTCTGGTCCATGACGCGGATGTCCTGGCGCAGGGCGTCGTCGTACGACAACGTCTCAAGCTTCTTCGCGGTGGGATCCTTGTGCGGGTCCGCGGTGTAGACACCGTCGACACCGCTTTTGGCCATCAGGACCAGGTCTGCATGCACTTCAAGGGCACGCTGGGCCGCCACCGTGTCCGTGGAGAAGTACGGGAGTCCAGCACCGGCGCCGAAAATGACCACGCGGCCCTTTTCGAGGTGGCGAATAGCGCGGCGCGGGATGTAGGCCTCGGCCACCTGTCCCATCGTGATCGCACTTTGCACCCGGGTTTCGACTCCCGCCTGTTCCAGGAAATCCTGCAGGGCGAGGCAATTCATCACCGTACCCAGCATCCCCATGTAGTCAGCCCGGGACCGGTCCATGCCGCTCTGCGAGAGTTCGGCGCCGCGGAAGAAGTTACCCCCGCCGACCACGATCGCGACCTCGACCTGGCCGACCGTGGCTGCGATCTGTTTGGCTACCGATCGCACGGTCTCAGGGTCGACGCCGAGCTTTCCGCCACCGAAAACTTCGCCGGAGAGCTTGAGGAGCACCCGGCGTCGGCGGGTTTCCCGGCCTTGCGTGCCCAAATCAGAGTTGTCCATGGTGCCTCCCAGGGCGGTTGTGGGGTTCGTTGCTAAAAGAATACGTTGCAGTGCTGACGGGAATGGTCCCTAGCAGGAAAGGGGGACAGGACACTTGGGCAGGAAAAAGGGGTGGTCACCGTGGCGACCACCCCTTCTCCTGTGTCTTACTTTGTCCTAGCGGACCTAGGCACCGACCCGGAAACGGGCGAATGCGCTTGGCTTTGCGTTGGCTTCAGTCAGCACCTGAGCGACTGACTTCTTGGCATCCTTCGCGAATGCCTGGTCCACAAGCACTCCCTCTTTGAAGAAGCCGGTGAGGCGACCTTCAACGATCTTGGTCAGTGCGGCCTCTGGCTTGCCTTCGGCGCGTGCCGTTTCGTCGGCAATGCGGCGTTCGGTCTCAACGAGTTCCGCTGGTACGTCGTCGCGCACCAGGTACGTCGGCGAGTAGGCAGCAATGTGAACCGCGATGTCGTGAGCGGCTTCCTTGGCTGCATCGCCTTCGCCCTCAATTGCGAAGAGTACGCCGACCTGCGCGGGAAGATCCTTTGAGGTCTTGTGGAGGTAGGCGTCAACAATGCCACCCTCAATGCGTGCAAGGCGGCGGATTGCTACCTTTTCGCCCAGCAGGGCGCCGGCCTCGATGACGTGCTCGGAGACGGGCTTGCCGTCAACCGTGTACGCGAGGAGGGAGTCGACGTCGGCTGCGCCGGATTCGATCGCTGCGGCGAGGACCTTGTTGGAGAATTCAACGAAGGGGCCAGCCTTGGCGACGAAGTCGGTCTCGCAGTTGACCTCAACCATGACGCCGACGTTGCCGTCGACCTTGGCGGCCACGAGGCCCTCAGCGGTTGAGCGGCCTTCGCGCTTGGTTGCACCCTTCAAGCCCTTGATGCGGATGAGCTCCATGGCCTTGCCGGCATCGCCGTCAGCCTCGTCGAGGGCTTTCTTTACGTCCATCATGCCAGCGCCAGTGCGCTCGCGCAGTGCCTTGATATCGGCGGCGGTGTAGTTCGCCATCTGAACTCCTAGGTATGTTGTGTCTAAGAAGAGCTATGCCTGCAGGCGGTGACGCCTGGGCACATGGAGAAGGGGGCGCGGATTTTCACCCGCACCCCCAAATCCAGTTACTTGCTGTCGTCTGCTACTGGAGCTTCTTCGGCTGCTGGGGCTTCCTCAGCGGCGGGAGCAGCGTCGGCTGCGGCTTCGGTTGCTGCTGGAGCTTCCTCGGCTGCTGCCTCTGCAGGCGCGGCGTCGGCTGCTGGTGCAGCTTCCTCGGCTGGCGCGGCGTCGGCTGCTGGTGTGGCGCTATCGCCAAGCAGTTCGCGCTCCCACTCGGCCATTGGCTCGGCTGCTGCTTCGGTGTCATTTCCACCGGAGCGGTTGTGACGGGCGATCAGGCCCTCTGCCACTGCATCTGCTACCACGCGGGTGAGCAGGTGAACGGCGCGGATGGCGTCGTCGTTGCCGGGGATCGGGAAGTCAACTTCGTCGGGGTCGCAGTTGGTGTCGAGGATCGCGACCACTGGGATGCCGAGCTTCTTGGCTTCGTCGATGGCCAGGTGTTCCTTCTTCGTGTCAACGATCCACACGACTGAAGGAGCCTTGGTCAGGTTGCGGATACCACCGAGGTTGGTTTCCAGCTTGGTGAGTTCGCGGCGCAGGAGGAGGAGTTCCTTCTTGGTGTGACCGGAGCCGGCCACATCGTCGAAGTTGATTTCCTCGAGCTCCTTCATGCGCTGGATGCGCTTGGAGACGGTCTGGAAGTTGGTGAGCATGCCACCGAGCCAGCGCTGGTTGACGTAGGGCTGGCCAACACGGGTAGCCTGCTCGGCGATGGCTTCCTGTGCCTGCTTCTTCGTACCGACGAAGAGGACAGTGCCGCCGTGCGCGACGGTGGCCTTGATGAACTCGTAGGCGCGGTCAATGTAGGACAGTGACTGCTGCAGGTCGATGATGTAGATGCCGTTGCGCTCGGTGAAGATGAAACGCTTCATCTTCGGGTTCCAGCGACGGGTCTGGTGGCCAAAATGTACGCCGCTGTCGAGCAGCTGGCGCATGGTAACGACTGGCATGTCGTTCCTTTCTATCGGCAGGGCGCAGGGCGCCTGTTCTGCCTGTTGACGGTTGCTAGTGTTCCGTTCGGGTTGAACGTCACTCCTGGTACCGGTTGGTTTTCACCCATGGAGTCCATCACCGGAAACGTATCCGGACCGTTGGACCCATGCCCTTCGCTATCCGTGAGATAGCTGGGGTCGAGGTACGCGTAGTCAGATGCGACGAGCCGAGGTGTGCCAGAAATGTTCTCCGGGCACGCGGCATCGCAGCAAACTGCTGTGTTGAGTCTACTACATGGCAGGAGTCGACCGGGACGGGGATTCGGGGCTCTGGCAGTCAGAAGAGTGCGGTTACCCACATAGGTGCAGACAGCGACCCACGCGGAATGAAACGGCGGAACAGTTGTTGCATGAGCACGAAACTCTTCCGTCGACGAGCAATTATTCTCGCAGTGTTAGTGGTCACGGCGCTGGGTAGCACTGGATCGATGGCGACCGGGTGCACGGCCACCGGGTCCATGGCCACGGCGGCGACGGCGACGGCGACGGCGACCTACGATCCCCCGTGGGGTTGGCCGCTTGCCCCTACCCCGGTAGTGCTGAGGCACTTCGATCCACCAGCGCAGCGCTGGCTGCCGGGACACCGTGGCGTCGATCTGGCCGCTGCTGACGGGGCGGTGGTACTCAGTCCGGCGCCGGGCAGGGTGGTCTTCGCCGGATGGGTTGTCGATCGCCCGGTGATGACCATCGACCATGGCGGCGGGCTGTTGAGCAGCCTTGAGCCGGTCGCCGCCCTCCTCGACCGGGGTGAGGCGGTCGAGGAGGGCCAGACGCTGGGGACGGTCGCTTCGCTAACGGCCGGGTCGCACTGCCCCGCGGGATGTCTTCATTGGGGCGTACGACTGAGGGGTCAGTACGTCAATCCGCTCAATTATGTGCTGGACCGCAGGCCGTCGGTCCTGCTGCCGCTGCACGGCCCCTGACGTCCCGTCCCAGTCATTACGCGAAAGGCCTCATCCAGCACGTCCTGCGACAGGCACCCGGAAGGCTCAGGCGCCCCTGATATTCCAGCCGCCTAAACGAACGCGGCGATCCCGGTGATGGCCCGCCCGGTCACGAGGGTGTTGATTTCGTGGGTGCCCTCGTAGGAGTACACCGCTTCGGCGTCGGAGAAGATCTTGGCCATTTCGTAGTCTGTGACGATGCCGTTTCCACCCAGCAGGCTGCGGCCCATTGCGACGGTTTCGCGCATCCGCGCCGTGGTGAAAGCCTTGGCCAGTGCCGACTGCTCGTCCTTGGCCTGCCCTTCGTCCTCGAGCTGGGCCAGCCGGACCATCATGCCCATTGAGCTGACCGTGTTGCCCAGCATTTCGACGAGTTGTTGCTGGACCAGCTGGAAGGAGGCCAGCGGACGGCCAAACTGGTGGCGTTCGACGGCATATCGCCGTGCCACATCAAATGCCGCGAGCTGCTGGCCTACCGCCTGCCACGCAACCGAGAGGCGGGTTACCTTCAGTACCTTGTTGGTGTCTTTGAAACTGTTGGCGGCTTTGAGGTGGAAGTCATCATGGACCACCACGTTGTCGAGGATGATGTCGGCGTTTTCAACGGTGCGCAGCGCGATCTTATTCTCGATCTTGGTGGCGCTATAGCCCTTGAGCGTGGTGTCAACGAGGAAGCCTTTGACCTGGTTATCGGCGAGATCGCGAGCATAGATGACCACCCAGTCGGAGAACGTGGCGTTGCCAATCCACCGTTTGGCGCCGTTGATGATCCAGCTATCGCCTTCCCGGCGGGCCGTGGTGCGGGTGCCGCCTGCGACATCAGATCCGCCCAGGGGTTCAGTCAGCCCGAAAGCGCCGATCTTCTTCATCGAGTAGATATCGGGCAGCCAGGCTTCCTGCTGTTCCGGCGACGCGAGCTCCTCGATCGATCCGGTGAACAGACCGTCGTGAACACCCAGGAAGGTGGCAATTGAGGTATCGGCGCGGGTGATCTCAGCGTGCATTAGCCCGGCGAACAGGTTTGAGTACCCCTGCCGGCGGACTGGGCTCATCACGTCCAGCTCAGCAAGCTTGGGAATGAGGTCTTTCGGGAAGGTTGAATCGTTCCACCACCCGGTGGCGTGCGGCTTCACCTCGGTCCGCAGGAACTGGCGGATCTCCTCGAGCCGATCCCGCTCTTTTTGACTCAGGAGCGCCTCGAAAGAGTAGAAGTCGCCGTCGGCATAGGGAAGGTTGTTTACATCGATGACTGGCTTGCTCATGCGGGTGTCCTTTGCGTCGTCCAGCGGTTCTTTCGCTCTATGTTACCCACGAGTAACTTCCTTGCCAATCATCTGGAGCGCGGAACGACAAAGTCCCCGGAACAGAAGCGTTCCGGGGACTTTGAAAGGGGGTAGGGCTGCTGGGGCTTAAACCCAGGACAAAGGGATTAGCAACTCCGGTCTTTCGTTGGTTTCCGGTGGATTCCATCACCCCGCAAATTCCCAGCAATAGCGCCAATCGAGCGATTCCAACTGATCATTATCTTTCGTCCTTGCTCGTTGTTTCCGGTGGGTAAGCGGTGGGCTAAGCGCCACCGGGCGTGCGGCGAACCGCACCCCGAGCCGCATCAGCCAAATCAGCGGAGACGTCGTCACGGAATCCGACGCCAAAGCTCTCTTCGACCACACGTTCCACCCGGATACCGGCACTCCCCTAGGCCGTCAGCACGGTCAACCCGCGGTCGTCCAGAACTGCCAAGGCCGAACCGAAAAGCGCCGGACCGTCGTCAGTTTCGACCTCACGTTTAGCGTTCCCAAATCCGTGTCCGCCCTATGGGTCCTAAGCCCCCGCGCCCTTCAGGACCAAATCCTCCAGACAGTACAGCCCGCATGCTGGCCCGGACAACGGGCCTGCCGGTACTGTGGTGTGCATCGGCCGAAGCATTCAAGGAGGAATCCGGCATGGACGTGATCACTATCGAAACCCCGCCGCTCGGAGACGGCAGCTACCTCGTCCACGACGGGTAAGTGGCCGGGGTGATCGACCCGCAACGCGACACGGACAGGGTGGAAAAGAAGCCGCCAACGCCAGATACACGGCCTGGTGGTCTTTGGCCAGCTGTAGTCCGCCGGTGACGTAGTCGTTGTGGATGTGGGTTTCTGCCACATGAGTGATCTGCACCCCACCCGTACCGCAAGTACCCTCACCTCTACCGGCCTATCCTGCCGGTAGAGAGGCATCACTCAGTAATCGTCACGAACCCGACCAGCCCAGCAAAGCGTCGTTCCCAGTGTTCGGCCCGGGTGCCGCGCGCCTGTCCCTGCCACTCCCCCAGCTCTCTGCTACCTGGCGATGAACCCAGAGACGCCAGCAGCGGGCTCGATGTCGCAGTCACCTACTCAGACGGCAGCACCGGCACACACCGGCTCAGCTTGTAGAGGCGCCGACGCCAAAGGCTCGATGCCTCACGCACATCCATGAAGCTCTTACGCGCATCATCTATCGCTCGAAGGCAGCCAATAGGCGCCATGTGACCGCTTGAGAGGTTAACGCAGGTCTCGTTCACGCCGCGGTCAGCAAGAAACTGTGGCGTCCAGTTAGATAATGCCCCTTCTTCCGGCCACGACGAATCTTCCGCGCATACGGCTCGTCCTCCCGCACCCCTGAGGGTTCCCGTGAATCGAACATGGGTTCTAAGTTTAACCCTGACGATAGAACCGATCACCGGGTGAAGGGTGGCGCACACATGACAGCACAAACGACGGAAGCGAAGCCACGCACGGTCAACGAACCGGTAGACGTGACGTTCGGCTGCAGCGGCGCCCCTTCTGGCGATGCGGTGGCTAGGCCGGGTCTGGCAGGCAGCCGGGGAACCGGTGACCTGGCCCAGTGCCCTAGGCCCTAGGCCCTAACTTGATGGTGGCGGTGTCATAGGGAACTGGGGGATCTTCTAGGACACCGGCACGGTGAACCGAGGACTCTCGATGACTCGACTCGCTTCAAAGCCTATTTTTCGTTTCTGAGAGTTAGCAGATTGGCCGCAACGCCGTGAGTCAGAACAAGCGGTACAGGAACAACTACGCGGAAATGCATTGGATGCGAGTCTTCTTGATCATGAGGCGCGTCGAATGCTCTCGGCCTTCCACTTCGTCGAGGCTTACAACTTGACTTACCGTACATTGCTCGCATCTAATGCATGATATGAGCATTAAGCGGGATGGATAATGTGGATGTAGGTCACCCGTTCGGCGTATCCGCGGTGCATTTGGTGGAGGGTGTCGCCTTCATCAAGGAGGACACGTCTGTTTTCGAGGCAATGCTGGATGGTTGGAGTGCTCAGCAGCTTGGCGGACGGCGGCTTCACGTTAAGACCGTTGCGGACCGGCTTTTGATGGTGCGTCGGTTCCAGGCGCACTCAGGCGTCTGGCCGTGGGAGTGGACGGCCGCCGTGTTCGACGAGTGGATGACCGATCTGGTCTCGATTCGTAAACTGACGGCTGCAACGATTCGTGGATACCAGATCGCGATTCGGCAGTTCTGTGATTTCATCTGTTCACCACATTATGGGTGGGTCCAGCAGTGTGAAGAGCGCTTCGGAACGCACCCGGTGCAGATCTGTCATGAGTGGAACACTCGCCCACATGTGCAGGAGTACGAGGGAGATCCGCGTCGACGCCCATTGACCCGTTCGGAACTGCAGCTGCTTTTCGACAGGGCGGACGAGGAGGTCCAGTTGCGGCTGTTGGCCGGTCGCAAGGGGGCCGCGGCCGCGTACCGTGATGCCACACTGCTGAAGGTTGTCTACGCGTGGGGTTTACGTGCCACGGAGGCCGTACGGCTTGACGTGACCGATCTGTATCGGAACCCGAAAGTGAGCGCTTTAGGAGATTACGGCTTTGTCCGGGTCCGATATGGGAAGGCCTCTAGAGGGTCCCCACCGAAGCCACGAACGGTGACAACAGTGATGCCTTGGGCGGCGGAATCACTGCGCGATTACGTTGAGAATGTCTTGCCGCTGATGCGTGTTAGTTCAAGTTCGGGGTTGTGGTTCTCGGAGCGTTCTGGCCGGCTAAGTGCACGATCCTTAAGTGACCGCTTCGCGCTCTACCGGGACGAGCTCGGGCTGGATTCGGCGCTTTCACCGCACTGTCTGCGGCACAGCTATGCGACGCATCTTATCGAGGATGGTCATGATCCGCTGTTCGTGCAGCGACAGCTCGGTCATGCCTATCAATCGACAACAGGGATCTACACGCACGTCTCTGAAGACTTCGCGAACCGATTGCTCAATGAAGCACTGACTAGAATCCCAACGTTCGCCGACCTGAAATGAGGACAAAATGAGCAAGATCATCGGATATGAATGGCGCCTGCGAGAGCAACTGGCAGCAGCTGGCATGTTCAGCACCACGAAGCTCATCCCACTCCTCGAGGCACGAGGGGTCCACTTGTCCCCGAGCCAGGTGTATCGGCTCGTCGCCGAGCGACCGGAGCGTTTGAACCTGCACGTGCTGATGGCCCTGACCGACATTCTTGGTTGCAGCGCCGACGATCTCATCGTGAAGATAGATCTCGGTCGAGCTCAGAAGGACAAGGCAGCCGGCGAGACGGGTAGCTCGGATTCCGCGTCTGCTGTGATTCGCTCTCGTGCTCTGCGTCCTCGGCCCGCACGAGTAACTGAATAGTCGCTGATGCAGGATGCCCCGAGATCATCCTCCACGACCTGTGGACACTCTGGTCGAACCGTAGGAATACTGGCTGAATCCCGGTACTGCGATTGGTGCTGGAGAAACTCGCCCGAAACGCGGCGAGAATGTGTGCGCTGCGGCGAGCTGGATCACTTGAACCGACCGGGTCTTTGCAAACGCTGCCGAGCCGCAGATGCGATCAACGAACTGTTCTCTGAGGTGATACTCCTTCAGCGTCCCGAGCTGCTTCCAGTCCGTGACCACCTGATGACCGCTGACGGGCACTATGTGCTGCAACTGATTAAGAGCAAGAAGACCTGGATGGTTCTGACCACCGTCGTATCCCTTCCGCACAGCGCCCGGCACGAAGATCTCGACCACATGGGAGCTACGCTGTCCGTTAACCAGGTGCGCTCACTCCTCGTCGATTTGGGTGCCCTACCGGAACGGGACGAATATCTGCAGCGCTTACAGACGTGGACCGCCGACCAGATCACGGCCCTCCCGCACCTAGCTGATCAACTTGCCCTTCGCCAGTTCGTTCGGTGGTGCCAACAGCGACGGCCAAGGAAAGGGCCGACCACCAACACCCAAGCGGCAAACGACAAGCGCGAACTCCGGCTTGTTCTCTCACTGCTGAACCACCTCAACGCAGCACACCAGACAGCATCGACGGCAACCCAGGAATACTTGGACGATTGGGCGATGCACGCCCCGCGCGATGCCTTCCGTATCCGTGCCTTCATCCGCTGGTGCACTAAGACCGGAACCAATCGATCCCTGACGCCACCTGACTACCCACGACTCTCCTTCCAAATCGGCGGCAGCATCGGTCCCGAGAACGAAAGCGCCTTACGGCGGGCCCTCGCGGACGAGGACCATGACCCACGCCTGGCATTAGCCCTCCTTCTCAACGTGGTTTACGGCATCCGGGTGCACCGAATCGCCGCCCTAAAACTGGCCGACCTTTCCGTCAGCGACGGAGCTGCACGGATTCAACTTGGCTCGGTCCGACTGGACCTGCCGCCGGCGGCAACACCCTGGGTGACGGTCATCATGTCCGGCAAAATAGACAAACGCCGTTTCGGCGGTTCCGCCCAGGACAACACCTGGATCTTCCCCGGATACCAACACGGCAGCCACCAACTACCATCCAGCCTTGCGGCTCGACTTCGAACCCTCGGAGTTAGGCCCACCACCGCACATCAAGCCTCCAGTGCCGCGATTATCACGCAGGTGCCTCCCGCAGTTGCAGCCCGAATCCTCGGAATCAGCATCACCACCGCAGCCCACTGGCACAAACTCACCGGCGACGCTCCAACCTACCGATAGCTGAAACCCTACCGATGTGCCCAAACCCAGAATCCCGATTGATACAGGGGATCATGAATACATTTTTCGATGTATAGTCGAAGGTGTGGAGACGTTAGTTCATTCATCAGTCCTGGCCCGCTTCGGTTACGCAGTGTCCGATCCAACTCGTGCGCGGATCCTGCTGGCCCTGCGCGACGCGCCAGCATATCCCAGTGACCTGGCGGAACTGATCGGAGTAAGCCGGCAGAGCCTGTCGAACCACCTGACCTGCCTCCGCGGCTGCGGTTTGGTCGTATCGGTCCCGGAAGGCCGCCGCGCCCGCTACGAGTTGGCCGACCCGAAACTCGGTCACGCGCTGACCGACCTGCTCGGTGTGGTTATGATCGCAGCACCTGAGTGCTGCTGCACCTCCAAGGATCAGGACTGCTGCTGATGAGCTCACTCACCGCCCATCCCACGTCGTTAACTCCCGCTCGACGGGCGGTCCTCTCCCGTCGAATCCGATTGTTCGTTGCCGGGACAATCACCTACAACATCATCGAAGCCGTGATTGCGATTGCCGCTGGCACGGTTGCTTCCTCAAGCGCACTGATTGCCTTCGGTCTCGACTCGATCATTGAAGTGACCTCCGCTGCCGCTGTTGCCTGGCAGTTCTCCGCTAGGGACCCAGAAACGAGAGAGACGACCGCGCTTCGGTTCATTGCGTTCTCCTTCTTCGGTCTTGCCCTCTTCGTCGGTTTCGACGCCGTACGCGCCCTGATCGTTGGTGCCGACGCTGAGCACTCCACGGTCGGTATCGTGCTCGCTGCGGTGAGCCTGGCGATCATGCCGCTGCTGTCCTACCTCCAACGCCGCGCAGGCCGCGAGCTAGGGTCGAAGTCAGCCGTCGCGGACTCCAAGCAAACCCTGCTCTGCTCCTATCTTTCTGGCGTCCTACTTATCGGGCTGCTGCTCAACAGCCTCTTCGGATGGACGTGGGCAGACCCAATTGCCGCCCTAGTCATCGCAGGCTGGGCGATCAAGGAAGGACGCGAAGCCTGGAGAGGCGACTCGTGCTGCGCCAACCCGCTCGCCCACCACGACACCGATACAGATGAGGCAGCTAAGACCGCTGATTCTGACGGTTGTTCCTGCTGCCGCTAACGCCCTCGACACCGACACCCGTTCGCTACTGAAAGACCTCTGATGCCCTCCTCACGGCGCACCATGACGCTGCCCAACAAGATCGCCCTTGGCTTCCTACTGCTCTCCGTTCTCGCTCTCGTGGGTTTCGTCGTTGTGTCCAACACCAATGACGCCGCCGAACAGGAAGAACTCGCCTCCACCGCCCAAGTGGTGCGGGAGAACAGCCACCGGCTCTCCACACCGCAGGAGGAAAAAGCGGTCCTGGTCGAATTCCTCGATTTCGAGTGTGAATCCTGCGCGGCCGCGTACCCGCTGGTCGAGCAACTCAGGACCGAATACGGGGACCAGGTCACTTTCGTCAACCGGTACTTCCCGCTGCCAGGGCACCCGAACTCCATGACCGCTGCCCTCGCAGTGGAAGCCGCTGCCCAGCAGGGCGAGTACGAGGCGATGTATCACCAGATGTTTGAGACACAGACTGAGTGGTCACACAACCAGGAGTCCCAAGCGGACACCTTCCGCGGCTACGCCGAGGACCTCGGCTTGGATATGGAAGCCTACGACGAAGCCATCACTGACCCGGCAACCGAAGCCCGTGTGCTGCTCGATAAAAACGATGGGGAAGGCCTCGGCGTCCAAGGAACGCCGACCTTCTTCCTCGACGGTCAGCTGATCCAACCAGCCACCGAGGAAGAGTTCCGTCAGCTCATCGAAACCGCGATCAGTAATTAAAGCGCGCCCCACCCAAGCCTTGATTAGCTAGTGAAAAGAAGAACTCCCTCATGCACAGTCCCGCACCCGCCACTGACTCTGAGACGGATGAACGGGAAGGTGACACGGGCAGTTTCGTGAAGCATCGACCGTTCGCGGTCATACTCCTCGTCACCGGTCTCACCGGTTGGGTCGCTTCAGCCGTCCTCGTCCTGGAACGATTGGCTGCTTATGAGGACCCGAGCCACGTCACCAGCTGCGACATCAACCCCTGGGTCTCCTGCGGCAGCGTCTTCCAAACTTGGCAGGCAGCACTGTTCGGGTTTCCCAACCCGCTCATCGGAATCGTCGCCTTCGCCGTAGTCATCACCACGGCCATGGCCCTACTCTCTGGAGCCCGGCTCGGCCGCTGGTACTGGATTGGACTTCAGGCAGGTGTCACCGCAGGATTCGGATTCGTTACCTGGCTGTGGAGCCAGGCCCTGTTCGACATCTACATCCTCTGCATCTACTGCATGATCGTCTGGGCCACCATGATCCCGATGTTCGCCCTGCTCACCATCCGTAACCTCAACCACGGCATCATCCCCGCCCCGCGGCGTTTCACACGGATACTCACCGAATGGGCATGGGTCCTCGTCGTCCTACTCTGGGTCGCCACAGCAGCTTCTGTCTTTTTCCGCTTCCTCCCCGTCCTCACGGAGTAAATCCTGCGTTCTTCCGTCTCGTATCGTCCACGAGAAGCCTTCCCCCCGGAACTGTGCACTCGAAGCCGGCCAAGCAGCGTAAGCGGGCGAGTCGCTCAGCGAACTCCACACAATAGAATTGCGCAGCTCACCGACATATTACGACCGGTTATTGGATGGGTGGATTGAAGAACTGGTGATGCGCGAGGAGCCGGTGATGCTCACGGAGGCGGAACTGGATTTACCGTCTAACCCGGCCCACGAGTTCCCTGCCCCCGTTACATTTATTGGAGTCCGGACCAGCAAAGGGATCAGTGACCGGGTTGAAATCGTTGGGCGCCCACACGTTGGTCCACGTCTCCGGCCACGTACCAAACCAACCCAACGAGCCCTCAGCAGCGCTCACCATTGAAGTTCCGGGCGACCACGACATCGGGATCGGTCAGGAGGTCGGATTACAACTCGTCAACACCACCGGGTGGGCAGTCACCCAGTAGCAGTTGGGCACAGAATTCCGTTGCCCGGGCCCACTGTGTCCTAGATTGCAGAACTCCTGTGCCGCCCTGTTTATCGTCGGTAAGTACCAACGATAGGAAGGCAAGGACATGAGTTCAGCACATAGCGAGACGAGGACGAAGAGAGCCGCGACTGACCCAGGCACGTCCATGGGAGTCCGAATAATGGCCGGGGCCGTAGGCGGTCTTGCCGGCGGGGTCGTTTTCGGGGGCCTGATGGCCATGATGGGCATGCGGGGCATGATTGCCTCACTGGTTGGCTCAAGCTCGGCGATTGTCGGCTTCCTGGTACACCTGGTGATTTCGGTTCTGATCGGCCTCGCGCTGACGATACCCGGTGCTGGAGTGCTGAGAAAGGGCCTGATCATCAGCGCCGTCGTGGGTCTTGTCTATGGCATGCTGTGGTGGGTTCTTGGTCCACTGCTGATCATGCCCACCATGATGGGCATGCCCCTTTTCACTTTCGACGCAGGATCCGGTGCCTCACTGATGGGGCACGCGGTGTATGGCCTTATTGTGGGACTGGTGGCAAGCCTCATCATCCGACGTGGCCGGTGACCACGCCGGGTCTGAACGCCGCCTGCTCCACCACCATCGTGTCCGCCGCGAGCAAACCTACGACGCTTTGGGCACCACATGAACGGGAGGGAGAACCTTTGGCCGAAACCGGCGAGCCCTTCAGCTGCCTCTACGCTGTGGAGCTTTTCGCTGACCTCACAGCTGAGGACATGGACACTCTCGACAGGATGGCCCCGCCCCGGCTCTTTCACAGCGGTGAACTTGTCTTCAGCCAAAGTCAGCCCATCAAGGCCCTATTCATCCTCAAAGCAGGGCGGATCCGGATTTTCAGGGTTGCCGAGGATGGGAAAACCCTCACCATTGCAATCCTTGAACCCGGCGCGGTGTTCGGTGAGATGCTGCTCGTGGGCCTGCAAATGTACGACAACTATGCCGAAGCGCTGGAAGCATCAACCGTGTGTCAGCTCAGCGCTGCGGACGTCGAAAACCATTTCCTCTCCAACCCGAAAATGGCGGTCAAGATCTCCCGCCTGCTCGGCGAACAAGTCGCCAGGTTGGAAGAACGTCTCACCGACATGGCCCTGCGTCCCCTCTCAGCCCGCACCGCCGCGACCTTACTCACACTTGCGGATGCGGCTCCCCGTAGCAGGTTCACGCACTCCGTGGCCGTGAAACTCACTCATGAACAGCTCGCTGGGTTGCTCGGAGCAACTCGCGAGGCGACCAGTAAGACCATGTCTGACTTCGCCGCCAAAAAGCTGATCAAGCAAGGCCGCGGCCGGATCATCATCGAGGACGCTGTAGGACTGCGCCGGGTCTCCCGCACCACCTTTTAACCCCGCGTCAGCCGCCTCAACGTGCGCACTGTTGCCGTGCCCGCGAAAGCCTGCCCCCCCACACATTTCCCCTTTAGTCTCAACAAATGAAGGAACACCCATGACCCGCGTTACCGTCCACACCCCCGAGACCGCTCCCGAAGACAGCCGCAACGAACTCGGTGCCCTCGGTAAACAGTTCGGGAAAGTCCTCAATATCCACGGTGCCATGGCCCACTCCCCCGTTGTCCTGCAGTCATACGTTGCCCTTCAGCAGGCCATCGGCGACTACGGCACCTTCGACGCACGCACGAGAGAGGCCATTGCCTTGGTAGTCGGCAACGTCGACGAGTGCACCTACTGCCAGTCCGCGCATACGATGGGCGCTAAGGCCGCCGGGCTCGCCGAGGATCAGACCATCGCGATCCGCAGGGGCGACATCGACTTCGACGACAAACTGGCAACACTGCTGGAACTGACCCGGCAGGCCACATCGAACAAGGGGTCCGTGAAGGACGCCGACTGGCAAACCGCCCTGGACGCAGGATGGTCAGACACCGAACTCACGGAACTCTCCACCCACGTGGCCCTGAACCTGTTCACCAACTACTTCAACCACCTCGTCGACACCGACCTGGACATCCCAGCTGCACCAAGTCTTTAAACCACCACAAACCCATGTAGGCCCTGCCGTCCGTTCGCGGCAGGGCCTACATGTTCATCAACGGTGTGATGATGTGGCAAATCTCCGTGTCGGAACAATCAGCAGGATCAAGAGCCCGACTCGAATCGATCAGCCCTTTAAGCTCGGTCGATAAGGCGTCAAGTTCACGTTGGCGCACCTGGACATCGGCGAGCTTTCGTTCCAGGAGTGCCGAAACATGGGCACATGGGGCCTCACCCGCGTCGCGGAGACGTAGCGTGCTCGAAATTTCGGCCAACGTCAGACCGGCCGCCTGGGCCGACCGGATGAACCGCAACCGGCCCACTATCTCAGGGTCATAACTGCGGTAGCCATTCGACGTGCGCAGAGGATCCGGCAGAAGACCTTCACGCTCATAGAACCGGATGGTCTGACTATCAACGCCCGCAAGCGCCCCAAGTTCCCCAATACGCATCCCACAGTCTAACACTTGACCTTGTAGTCGGCTATAAGGTTTACAGTCAGAAGATGAAAATCACCCTGCAGTATTTCGAGGGCTGCCCCAACTGGACCCTCGCCTACGAACGACTCATCGCTTTAGCCGGGGACCGGCCCGACATCGTCCTCACCCGACAAATAATCGACACCGCTGAGGAAGCCGAACGAACTGGGTTTCACGGTTCCCCGAGCATCCTGATCGATGACATCGACCCTTTCGCGGGTCCTGGCGCCCCAGTCGGTTTAGCGTGCCGCCGATACCTCACCCCGGAGGGGCCAGCCGGGGCTCCGACCCTCGACCAGCTCAAAGCAGCACTACCACCCGCTACAGCCACGGCTACGTCTCCGCTTTCAGACAAGAAAAAGGTATGAGATGACTACCGATGTCGACCTTTTGGTCATTGGTGCCGGGATGGCTGGGATCGCCGCCGCGACGAAATGCGCGTCGAATGGGTGGAATGTTGCGATCGTGGACTCCCTACCCTACGGCGGAACCTGCGCCTTGCGCGGGTGCGATCCAAAGAAGATCCTCAGGCGTGGCGCCGAAGTGATCGAAGCCGCCCAGCTCATGAGCGGTAAAGGCGTAAACCCGGGCACCATGTCCATCAACTGGCAGGAACTGATGGAACACAAACACGGATTCACCGAACCGATCCCAACGACCATGGAAGAAGACCTGCATTCACACGGGGTACAGACCCTCCACGGGGCGGCGACCTTCACCAGTCCAACAACGGTCAACATCGCCGGAGCATCATACGAAGCTCCGAAAATCCTCGTCGCCACCGGGGCCACACCCCGGCCTCTGGCCTTCCCCGGAGCCGAGCATCTCATCGATAGCACCGACTTCCTCAACCTTCAGCGGCTGCCACCCCGAATCGTTTTCCTCGGCGGAGGTTTCATCTCCTTCGAATTCGCCCATATCGCCGCCCGAGCCGGAAGCTCCACCCTCATCCTTGATCGCGGGACCCGCCCACTGAAGAACTTCGACCCAGACCTCGTTGACTTACTGATCGCCCGCGGCACAGATTCAGGCATCATCGTCCAACGCGGCACAAGCCTCACCCGTATCGACAAGTCAGGCAACGGATTCCGCCTCCACCTCACTCAAGCTGGCGAGACATCGACAATTGACGCGGACCTCGTCGTCCACGGTGCGGGCCGGATCCCGGACCTATCCCGACTGAACCTCGAAGCCGCCAAGGTCGCATACGGGCCTAAAGGAATACAGGTCGCCGACCATCTCCAAAGCACCACCAATCCCGCCGTCTACGCAGCCGGTGATGCCGCTGACACCCCGGGCATGCCGCTGACCCCGGTGGCAGTGTTCGAGGCCAAAGTAGCTGCATCAAACATGCTCAAATCGGGTACCACGGCCCCTGACTACACCGCCATACCAACGACAGTCTTCACAATTCCTGAACTAGTGCGCCTGGGCATGCTCGAACACGAAGCTGCGGACAGCGGGCTGGACGTCGACGTCCGCTACACCGATACCAGCGCCTGGTACACGAATTACCGAACAGGGGAAACCAGCGGCGCATCGAAAATCCTGATCGACAAATCAACGGATCAGATCGTCGGCGCGCATCTCTTCGGCACAGACTACGCCGAACTAGCCAACACCATCAGCCTGGCCATGAAACACGGCCTCACCACCCGCCAACTGAAATCAACCACAGCCACCTACCCCTCAGTAGGATCAGATTTGGCCTCGCTCGTCTAGCCGCACAAAATTTGTTGCGCCGGCAGCGTTCAAAAACAATCGCTGACGCTACCTGTATTCCGGATTCGCTTCCAGACCGAACCTGTCGCCCTTTTTCCAAGCGTCAGGTAGGTTTCCCTGGGCAGGGATACCTCCGGCCAGTTTCAGGATTCGAGCCATATGAAGCAGGTTCCAGGTCATAAAGGTGGTGTTGCGGTTGGTGAAGTCATTCTCCGGGCCACCTGAACCTTCATCCAAATAGCTTGGGCCCGGGCCTGCCTCTCCAATCCAACCCGCATCCGCGGCCGGAGGAATGGTCACCCCAATGTGCTGAAGGCTGTAAAGAATATTCATCGCGCAGTGCTTGACGCCGTCCTCGTTCCCCGTCAGCAAAGCGCCACCTACCTTCCCGTAATAGACGTACTGCCCGCGGGTGTTCGTCATCCCTGACATCGCATAGAGACGTTCAATGATCTGTTTCATCACCGAACTGTTGTCTCCAAGCCAGATCGGTCCAGCCAGCACCAAAATGTCTGCCTGTTCAATTTTCTCGAAAATGGAGGGCCAGGCGTCCTCTTCCCAGCCGTGTTCCCTCATATCCGGGTACACACCCGTCGCTACCGGAAGATCAATTGGTCGCACAATATCAACGTGGACACCCTTCGTTCGCATCAAGTCAGCGCTCAGACGGACCAGCCCGGAGGTGTGGCTCAGTTCGGGGCTACGCTTCAAGGTGCAATTGAGGAACAGTGCCCTCAGACCAGCGAACTCATCGTCACTACCCATGGACTTCACGCTATCGGTCATTTAAGGGGTGCTCCTGACTAAATCACGGACAACTTCATATCAGTTCAACGATCCGGGACTCGGTCCCGAAAATAGCTAGACCGAATACACACCACACTAGGCGCAACAAAAGATCTCACTATGTAACCTGGAACACAGGGGAGGGAGTACCCCTGGATTCGATTTAGCGTAATACAACAACCAAGAGGCCGAGATTGTTGCATATCGCTGTTCCACAAGCCGGTCGATCAACGAACTGCCAGTCTGCTGATGGAGGTGCAGGGACTGCTGAAGGTTTGGCTGACTCCTTGACGTGCCCCATGGTTCATGCTTAAAGCCTTTCCCGAAGAGTTCCGCCGAGACGTGGTCGCGATCGCCCGTAAGGACGAAGCACCCTTGTCCACGATCGCTAAGGACTTCGGTGTCTCCTCGGCTGCCCTGTACCGGCCTGACAACACCGTTCTGCTCGCAGCGTTTGGTCAGCGCATGGATTGAATTCGGTGGGTTTCCGGTGGATGCCTACCTCAGACTCCCAAAGCAAAAAGCCCCTGATCCGCGTTTTCGCAGGTCAAGGGCTTTTTTCGGTAGGGCTGCTGGGGCTTGAACCCAGGACAAACGGATTATGAGTCCGCTGCTCTAACCAGCTGAGCTACAGCCCCGCGAAGTGATCGCCGAAGCGACTATGTAAGTCTAACGACACCGAAGTATTCTAACGACCCCGCAGCATTTGCCGAACTTGCCCCTGGCGGCACCCGGCCGGTGGCCTGTCAGACCGCCTCGGATTCCAGCAACTCGCCGTAGTACAGGCCCTCAAACGTCGCAAGTGTGGCCGTGAGCGAGTGAACATCGACCATCGAACGGCTAGCCTTGCCCATCCGGTCCTGGTCAGCGGGTGGCAGGCTGAGGATTTGGGTGATCCGATCGGCAAGCTCGGTACTGTCGTGCGGCGTGAACAAGTAGCCGTTGACCCCGTGGTCCACGAGGTGGGGAAGAGCCATGGCATTGGCGAGCAGCACGGGGGTGGAAGCGGACATCGCCTCCAGCGTCACCAGCGACTGCAGCTCGGCCGTTCCGGGCTGGCAGAACAGCGCCGCACGGAGATAAGCCTGCCGCAGCTCCTCATCGGTGATCAGTCCGCGGAAGCTGACCCGCCCACCAAGACCTAGCCGGGCGACCTGTGCCTGGAGTGCGGCTTTCACCTCGCCGCCACCCACAATCTCAAGGTGGACGTTGAGCGCTGGAGGAGTCTTGGCGACGGCGTCAATCAGGACATCAACGTGTTTCTCTTCGGCGAGTCGACCAACAAAGAGCACCGTCGGGTGGTCCCGGGGTTCCAGCGTCTCCCCGGGCTGCAATTCGTAGGCGGCTGAGTCAATGCCATTGGAGAGGGGGACCACCTTCCGAAGGAACGCATGCTCATGCATGGCCTTGGCAGCCAACGGGGTCGGCGTGGTCACCACAGCGGCCTTGCCCATGACCTTGCCCATGTCACGCCAGGAGTTCTTGGCAACAATTTTCTTGAACCACTCCGGGAAGGGCAGGAACGGGTTGAGATTTTCAGGCATGAAGTGGTTAGTGGCAACCACGCGGATTCCGCGCTTCACTGCCTCATACAGGGTGTACTCCCCCACCATGTAGTGGCACTGAATGTGCACGACGTCAGGCTGTACCCGATCAAAAAGCATGCTGATGTCGCGTTTGATCTCCCAGGGAAGGCAGATTCGCCAGTAGTCATGGGTGGGAACCGCATGGGATTTCAGCCGGTGCACGGGCCATTCGCCGTCGGCTTCGGTGAAGCTCTTGCCATTCTGGGTGCTGGGAGCCAGGACGTGAACCTCATGCCCGCGGGAGTGCATTCCCTTTGCCAGCCGGTAGCCGAACTGCGCCGCCCCATTGATGTTGGGCGGGTAGGTTTCTGCTGCGATCAGAATGGTCAATGGCAATTTCTCGGCCGGGTGGCTCACTGTGGGTTTCCTCTGTGGGTAACTGGCGGATCCGGCGGCTGGACAGAATGGGCCTCAGCTAACGCCGTCGTCGTACTTCCTTCTGGCGTTGCACCACATCTGGGTGATGCCGGGACAACGCGATGACCCCCACAATAGCAACCAACGCGGCCATTCCCATGGCAATTGCGATGACCGATTCCACGTCGGGTTCCAGCTCGCCCAGGATGACGATGCCGATGGCGATACCAACGATCGGGTCAATCACTGTCAAGCCGGCGATCACGAGGTCCGGCGGACCCGTGGCATAGGCGCTCTGCACGAACCACGAACCAAGGCCGGCAGCGACAGCAATCGCCACCAGGGTGTAGGGCGGCACATTCAGCAGGAACCGCCCATTGGAGTCCAAAAGGTGGGTAGCGATAATTTTGGTGAGTACCGCGACGAAACCAAACAACACCCCCGCCCCCAGAATGTAGGCGAAGGCGCCCAGCCGGCGACGGAACATGACCGCGAGGGAACCGAACACCGAAACCGCGACTGCCAACAGGAGCACCGTGACGAGTTCCTGCTCCGGCAACACCTCATGGTCTTTGCGGGTCACGTTGACGGCGAGCAGGACGAACAGCGCGCTTCCGCTCACGCAGGCAGCAATGGCGACGACGGTGGCCCGGTTGATCCGGATGCCCTGATCCTTCGAATTGACGACCGTGGTGATCACCAGCGCGATGGCACCGATCGGTTGCACCACTGTGAGGCTTGCCAGGCTGAGGGCGACCACGTTCAGTGCCATCCCGATACCCAGGAGGATCAGGCCAAGTACCCAGCGCGGGTTGCGGAGGAGCCGTACGAACCCCTTGGAGTTCAGGGACAGGCCGCCGGTATTGGACCTGACGGCGCTGCCTTGGCGTTGCGCGCCAACGGCGAGGAAGCAGGCACCGATGAGAGCCAGGAGAATGGCTAACCAGACCATGCGCCGCCCTTCGGGCACCGGGGGCGGTGATGGGAAAGGGGACGGCTAGGGAGCATCAACGGCCCCGGGCTGGGCCGATCCGTTGGGCCTGCCGTCCGAACGGTACTTCCGGTGCGCAGCAGTGAAGTACCCGTAGAACGCAAGAAGGTGGCCGATACAGCCCAGCAGCAGCAGGACGTGCGCGGTGACGAACAGCCACGGCTGATCAAAGCCCGGCACACGGTGCAGCAGGAGCATCGGCGAGCCGATCAGCAACAGGGCGGTGCGGATCTTCCCAATATTGGTGACCGGTAGGTGCAGCGGACCGCGGAAGAGGATGAGCGCGTTGACGATGAGGATGGCGTCCGGAATGACGATGGCCCACACCAGCCATGCGGGGGCAATACCATCCACCACAAAGACCACCGCAATGACGATCAGAGCCGTCCGGTCCGCGATCGGATCCAGCCATTTGCCGACGACCGACACCTGGTTGAACCGGCGAGCGATATACCCGTCGATCCAGTCGGTGGAGCCAAGGACCACGAGGGTGATGACGGCCAGGGCGTCCTCGTTTTGCACAATGAGGAACACGAACAACGGAACCCCGAGGAACCGAATGACCGTGATGATATTGGGCAGCGTCCAGAAGGTCGCCAGAACGTCGTTTTCGCGTCCTGGTCTGGCACCGGCCCCAATGAGTCTGATCACTATTCCCTCCCCCCACCATTATGCAGGGAGAGCGGGCCCGCCCGGACCTGTGCCCCGGATCGGGCGAGGGTCTGCTAGCGGGAAACCAGTTTCCGCACCATGACGATAATGGCGGTCACCGAGCCTGCGACGACGGAGAGGGGCTTCCACCGATCGGCCAGGGTGACGTTGTGGGGGTGCTCGCGGGGTGCGGCAGGCGTGCGCGGGGGCACCACGGACCTGGCTTGCTCGGCGAGCCGGTTGGCGCCGGTCTTCGCCGATGTTTTGGCCTGGTTCCAGCGTGATTTGAAGTCGAGTTCGCGGCCCAGATCGTCGCGGAGGTCGGCAAGGTGGTCGCGTCGGGTACCTGAGCGGCGGCGCAATTCGCCGTACGACGGCGTCGGCTCCTTGGGCTTGGCGTCGTCGGCCTCGTCCTTGGGCTTTTCTTCCTTGGGCTTCTTGACATCAAGGGTTGCCGGATCGAAGCTGCGACCCTCGCGAAGGACACCGATGTCGTAGCGGATGCCGCGGATGGCTTCCTCCGGCAGCAGGGGCAGCGCCTTCTTGAACCGGGACACACCGATCAGCGCGGTGATAGCGATGACGATGAGGAATACACCGGCAACCAGCAACGCCGCCAGCCAGCCATCCATGATGGTGGCCAGTCCGAGGATCGCTGCGGCGATGAGCGCGACGGCGAGGAAGGCCAGGAAGACGACCGCCACCACGAGGAACGCTGCTGCGATCCCCGCCTTGATGCCTTTCTGCTTCATCTGCTCCAGCGCCATGGTGACTTCGTCACCGAACTGGCGCGGTGTGAGCCTTCCCAATAGCTTGATCAGTCCGAAGACTGACGGCTTGCTCGAAGTCCCTGTGCCACGTGTGCTAGCGGAACTATCCATAGCTCTGCCTCCATCCCTCGTCTAACAGGTCGCGTGAGCGTACCTGCAAGCTGCGTAAACCTTTTCCTAAAATTACCATTGAGTGGCTAAAGCCGAATCTGTGTAAGCCTACTTCAATAGCAAGCAGACTTAGTGCCTTCCGTTTGCCAAGGCAACCTAAGATGGAACTGACGACAGCGTGGTGCGTTGTCCCTCCCCCTTTTCAGACGAGAATCAGCGCGCCCTCGCACAAACATCTATTCGAGGCCCACGGGCCACCCGTGACGCAAGGGTAAACCCTTGGTCGGATAGGCACCAGTGAGCACAGTAATCCACCCCGGCGCTTCACTTTCCCGACGGCAAAAGCTGATGTACGTAGTGATCCTCGGGTCCCTGACCGCGCTGGGCCCCTTCACCATCGACCTTTATCTTCCGGCGTTCCCGTCGTTGCAGAGCGACCTCGGCGTCACCGAAGCTGCGGTCCAGTTGACGCTCACCGGCACCATCGTTGGATTCGCCGTCGGCCAGTTGATCGTCGGCCCGCTCAGCGACAAGGTGGGACGCCGGCTTCCCCTGATTCTCGCCACCAGCGTCCACATCCTAGCCTCGCTTGGAGCGGCCATGGCTACCGACATCACCACGTTGATGGTGTTTCGTGTCCTGCAGGGCGTGGGTGCTGCTGGCGGTGGCGTGGTGGCAATGGCAATGCTCAGGGACCTGTTCAGCGGGTATCCGTTGGTCAGGATGCTCTCCTACATGGCATTGGTCAATGGGCTCGCTCCCATTTTCGCGCCGGTTATCGGATCGCAACTGCTGCTCGTCATGCCGTGGCCGGGCATCTTCTGGTTCCTGGCCGGCTACGGGCTGCTGGTTATCCTTGCGGTGTCGGTGTTCCTGGTTGAAACCCTCCCCGCGGATCGGCGCGGCAGCTCAGGGGCCACCGCCCTGCAACGCTACCGGGCGGTTCTTACCGACCGGATTTTCATCGGCGTTCTGCTGGTGGGCGGGATGAACTTCTCCGGCCTGTTTTCCTACCTTTCAGCGTCTCCCTTCCTCTTCCAGGGCACCTACAACTTCAGCGAGCAGCAGTATGGGCTGCTGTTTGCGGTGAATTCGCTGGGCATTGTGGCGGGGGTGCAGATCAGTGCACGGGTGATCCGCCGGATCGGCCCCCAGTGGGTGATGGTTTATTCCACGGCGTCGATGCTGCTGATGTCCCTGCTCATCATCCTGTTCGCACAGCTGGGGCTCGGATTGTGGGGGATCATGGTGCCGCTCTGGTTCTACATCATGTCGGCCGGGTTCACGTTCCCCTGTGTCCAGGTGCTGGCGTTGGCCAACCACGGCGCCCAGGCTGGCACTGCGGCGTCGCTGCTGGGCGCTGTCACCTTCGGTCTGGCCGGGGCGATTTCACCGGTCGTCGGACTTCTCGGGGTTTCCGCTACCAGTATGGGCGGCGTGATGGCTGTCTGCATCGGCGCCGGAGTGGTGTTCCTGTGGACTGTCGTCAGGCCGCGGACCGTCCCGCCCCTGGGCTAGGCAGGGGCGGGCCGGGATAAGAGTTCCGGTCGGGTTTAGCTGCGCTCAGCTTTGCTGGAAATGTTGCGGGCCATCGACTTGAAGATGGTCCCGTGGAAGGGCAGCACGCCCAACCAGTACAACCGACCGGGGAGCCCCTTCGGGAAGAACACCGCACGCTGGGTGTACTCGCTGCCGGTGCCGTCGGGGCGCACAGACAATTCCAGCCAGGCGCGGCCGGGTAGTTTCATTTCGGCGCGCAAGCGCAGGCGCTCGCCGCGGACGATTTCCTCGACCCGCCAGAAATCCAGTGCGTCGCCGGTGAGTAGCTGGTCGGTGTGGCGGCGGCCCCGGCGGAGTCCCACGCCGCCCACCAGCTTGTCCATCCACCCTCGCGCGGCCCACGCGACGGGAAGCGAATACCAGCCGTTGTCCCCGCCGATTCCCTCAATGACCTTCCAGAGCCGCTCCGGGGAGGCTTTGGACTTGTAGACCTGCACATCGGTGAAGACGGTGTGCCCAGCCCATTCCGGGTCGGTGGGCAGCGGATCGGCCGCACTGTCGACCCGGGAGGCTCCCGCCCAGCTGGTCTCCACCTCTCCGCCCCGTTCCTTGCCCAGCGCCAGATCGACGGCCGTGCGGTAGTCAGTCAAGCCGCCGTCGGTCACCGGAATGTAGTTGTCGATGTCGTGTTCCGCGGTGATCGCATCATGCTGGAGCGACTCGATGAGTGGCATCGCCATCACGCGCGGAATGGGAGTGACCAAATTAACCCAGTGGCCAGCCAACCGGGGGGTCAGCACCGGCAGCGCCAGAATCTTGCGACGCCGCAGACCTGCCTCGACTGCATACTGGTTCATCATCTCGGCGTAGGAGAGCACGTTCCGGGACCCGATGTCGAAGGTCCGGTTCAGATCAGGGGGCAGCGTCAGCGCACCGATCAGGTAGTGAAGGACGTCGCGAACGGCGATGGGCTCAATCCGGTTCAGCACCCACTTGGGGGCGGGCATCACCGGCAGGACATCGGAGAGGTGCCTGATCATTTCGAACGACGCCGAGCCGGATCCGATCACCACACCTGCCTGGTACGCGATGGTTGGCGTTCCGGATTCCAGGAGGATGCGGCCCACCTCCTCACGGGAGCGCATGTGGGTGGATAGTTCGACATCCGCCGGGTGCAGTCCACCCAGATAGACCATCCGCACGACGCCGGCCGCGGTCGCCGCGCTCGAGACCATCGAGGCGATCTTCGACTCCTTGGTCTCGAAGCCCTTGCCCATTCCCATCGAGTGCACCAGGTAGTACAGGGTGTCGACTCCAGCGCAGGCTTCCCTGAGTGACCCCTCATCTTCGAGGTCGCCCTCCACTACCTCCACCGAGGAACTCCAGGGGACGTCCTTGAGTTTCTGTGGTGACCGGACCAGCACACGGACCGTGTGTCCTTCGGCGACGAGACGGGACACCAGACGGCCGCCGATGTAGCCGGTAGCGCCGGTGACTAAGATCAGTTTGCTGTCTTGTTCCATTGCTTCAGAATACGCTTCGCGCGACGTTGTGCGTGACAAAAAGAAAACCCCTTCCCGCCAGCACGAAGCTGGTGGGAAGGGGTTTGGTGGCTCCTCCGACTGGACTTGAACCAGTAACCCTTCGATTAACAGTCGAATGCTCTGCCAATTGAGCTACGGAGGAAAGCAGCAGATACAACTTTACATACCAAGTGCGGGTAAGTGAAATTGGCTTGTTTCACCCAGCGGATCCCGGTGGAACCTCAGTCGGAGCGAAGCTGGCGACGGCGCATTTCCAGTTCCAGCAGGTCCCGCTGCAGCTGGACGTACTGTTCGGGGTCGGCGGCGGCGTCGACCCGTTGCAGCTTTCCCTGCATCTCGGCCTTGAGCCGGGTAATGCGCAGCTCGTAGAGCCGGTTCACGATATCCCTGCTGTAGAGGGCGAGGGCATCCTCGGCCTTCGACGGCAGCGGCGTGACGGCCAGCTCCGTGACCAGGCCGCGCAGCACCTCAGGGACCTCCTGCCGGACCCGTTCCACCCACTGCGCAGGCTCCACCCCAGCGGCACCCGCGGCCTGCACAGCGTCCTTCAGTGCCGCGTAGACGGGCACTGAGAACCCCGACTCGGCGAACCGCTCCCAGTGCGTCGGCTCGAGAAGGTTCGGGTACTGCAGGACCACCTCGAGGACCTCGCGTTCCATCCTGCCAATCGGGTCCTTCGGATCCGGCCGGGGGAACTGCTCGACGTCGCCACCTGACTCTGCGCCAGCCGACCCATCGGCTGCACCCTGAGCCGACGACGACGCAGCGTGCTCCCGCGATGCGCTCCCGGATCCGCTGCCGGTACCGCCCGCTACCCCGGTACCCTTCCTCGCTGCGGTCGCCACCGCCCGGGCCACCTGGTCCTCTCCCACGAACTGCATTCCCAGCCAGCGGGACAGCTCCCGGGTGTAAATGGACCGCAGCGACACATCCCGGATCCTGGCGACGATCGGCGCCGCGTGCCGCAGCGCGTTGACCTGGCCTTCACCGGTGGACAGATCGTAGTTGCCGAAGGAGGCCTTGATGGCGAATTCGAAGAGTGGCCTGCGGGAGGAGATCAGGCCGCGGACGGCGTCGTCGCCCTTGGTCTGGCGGAGCTCACATGGATCGGCGCCGCTGGCCTCCACCGCCACATAGGTCTGCGCGACGAACCGCTGATCCTCCTCAAAGGCGCGGAGGGCCGCCTTCTGGCCGGCCGCGTCACCGTCGAAGGTGAAGACCACCTCGCCACCGGATCCATCGTCGGAGAGAAGCCGGCGGGCAATCTTGATGTGATCGGCGCCGAAGGCGGTGCCGCAGGTGGCGACGGCGGTGCCGACCCCGGCGAGGTGGCACGCCATCACATCGGTGTAGCCCTCGACGACCACGAGCTGACGCGATTTGGCGATCTCCCGTTTGGCGAGGTCGATGCCGTAGAGCACCTGGGATTTGCGGTAGAGCGAGGTCTCGGGGGTGTTGAGGTATTTGGGCCCCTGGTCCTCCTCGTACAGTTTCCGGGCGCCGAACCCGACGGTGTCTCCGGTGATGTCGCGGATGGGCCAGATCAGCCGGCCGCGGAACCGGTCATAGATCCGTTGGGCGTTGTTGGCGGAGACGCTGAACATGCCGGTGAGCTTGAGCTCGTCCTGGGTGAAGCCTTTGCCGGTGAGATGGGTCAGGAGGCCGTCCCAGCCCTGCGGCGCGTAGCCCACCCCGAATTGTTCGGCGGCGGCCCGGTCGAACCCGCGTTCCTGCAGGAACCGCCGTCCTGCGGCCGCGCCCTGGGTGAGGAGTTGTTCGCGGTAGAACTCGGCGGCGATCTTGTGGGCGTCGAGCATGCGCTGGCGCCTGCCAATGTCCTCGCGGCGGGGCCCGGTTCCACCGTCCTCATAGCGAAGTTCGAAACCAATCCGCGAGGCTAGCTTTTCGACGGTCTCGGAGAACGAGGTGTGGTCCATCTTCTGGACGAAGGAGATGACATCCCCGCCCTCACCACAGCCGAAGCAGTGGTAGGAGCCCATCTGGGGGCGGACGTGGAACGACGGCGATCGCTCGTCGTGGAACGGGCAGAGGCCCTTGTAGGATCCAACACCGGCAGACTTGAGCGTGACGTAGCCGTCGACGATCTCCTTGATGTCAGTGCGTTGGCGTACCTCATCGATGTCTTCGCGTTTGATGAGTCCGGCCATGAAAACAGTCTATGCGTCACCGGTGCTGTGAGGTTCCGCGGGGCTCAGCTGTGCAGGAGGAGTCAGCCCTCGCGTCTACCAGAGGGACGGGACCGGTCCGACGACCCGTCGGTGGAGGGACAGCGCCGACGCATCGGTGAGTGAGGCCACCTGGTCGATCACCACCCGAAGCCGCGCGTCGTCGTCGGGCGCGTCCTGCCAGTCGGCGGCAAAGGTGGGTTCGAGGAACCTGTCCCCCGCCGCAGCCATCTGCGCCACCAGGGAACTGAGCACCTCGCGCTGCCGTTCGTAGACGGGTTGGCGCCGTTCAGAGGTCATGACGAAAGTGGTGGCGAGGCCCTTCATGACCGCGATTTCGAGTTCGGTCTCCTCGGGTACCACCATTTTCGCGTGGTACCGGGTGAGGGGAGCGTGTCCGTAGATGGCCCGCGTGGCGGCCAGCGCGCTGAGGCAGAACCGGCCGATGAGCTGGCTGGTCATGTTTTTCAGCGCCGCCATCGAGCGTCTGCTGCCGTCCGCGTCACGGACCCACACATCGGTGGCTTCAAGCCGGGTCAGGGCGGCGTCGATGGCAGCCGGGTCACTGTGCGGGAGGTACCACTGCTGGGTGTAGCCGACCACCCGGGCGCGCGTGTCCGAGCTGTCCAGCTGTTTGAGCTGGAAATGTCCGGCAACGATCGCGTCTTCGACGTCGTGCACCGAGTAGGAAATATCGTCGGCAAGGTCCATGACCTGCGCTTCCAGGCAGGACTGGCCGGCGGGCGCGCCGTCGCGAAGCCAGGTGAAGACCGGCAGGTCGTCCTCGTATGCACCGAACTTTGAGGTGCGCTGCCCCTGGAGTACCGGCGCGTTGGCAGCGGTCCACGGATACTTCGACGCCGCGTCGAGGCTGGCGCGGGTGAGGTTAAGGCCAGCTGGGGTGCCGTCCGCCCGGATGACCTTCGGTTCCAGCCGGGTCAGCAGCCGCAGGGTCTGGGCGTTACCTTCGAATCCGCCGACCGAGTGGGCGAGGTCGTTCAGCGTCGATTCGCCGTTGTGGCCGAACGGCGGGTGGCCGAGGTCGTGGGCCAGGCAGGCGGCGTCGACGATATCCGGGTCGCAGCCGAGCGCCCGGCCCAGCTCGCGGCCCACCTGCGCCACTTCGAGGCTGTGGGTGAGGCGGGTGCGCACGAAGTCGTCGGTGTCCGGGGCGACCACCTGGGTTTTGGCGCCAAGGCGCCGCAACGCCGAGGAGTGCAGGACCCGGGCACGGTCACGCTCGAAATGGGACCGGTGGGTGCTCTTGGCGGGCTCGTCCACCCACCGCTGCATGTCGGCGTCGGTGTACCCGGCCGTGACTGGCGCATGCGGGAAACTCGGTTCAGCCACCTGAAACATCCACTTCCGCGGCGGAAATGTCCGCCTGCTGTGCATCGTTGAGGGCGCGGGAATTCAGCCAGTCCTGGGGTAGGGAGGTCTTCTTGGGGCTGCCGGCACGCCCGCGCGGACCCTCGGCGTCGGCGCCTGGGTACGGTGACTCGGCGTCGAGCTCGGCCAGCAGCCCACGCAGCACCTCAAGGGTGGGGACGGCGGCCAGTTTGGCGCGCAGTTCTCCGCCGACCACGTAGCCCTTGAAGTACCAGGCCATGTGCTTGCGGATGTCCCGCAGCGCCATCATCTCGTTGCCGAAGGTGTCGACCAGGAGCTCGGCGTGGCGGTAGACGGTGTCGGCCACCTGGCCGAGGCCGGGCTGATGCCGGGTGCTGTCTCCCTCGAAGGCGTTCATCAGGTCGCCGAACAGCCAGGGCCTGCCCTGGCAACCGCGCCCGATGACGACGCCGTCGACGCCGGTCTGGCGGACCATGCGGATGGCGTCCTCGGCCGACCAGATGTCGCCGTTGCCCAGCACCGGAATGTCCGGCAGGGCTTCGCGGAGCTCGGCGATGGCATCCCAATCGGCTTTGCCGGAGTAGAACTGGGAGGCGGTGCGCCCGTGCAGGGCAACCGCGGCGACTCCGCTGTCGCGGGCAATTTTGCCTGCTTCGCGGAAGGTCAGATGATCCTCGTCGATCCCCTTGCGCATCTTGATGGTGAGAGGGATCTCACCCTTCGACGCTTCACGGACCGCGGTCTGCACGATGCCGGTAAACAGGTCAAGCTTCCACGGCAGTGCGGCGCCGCCACCCTTCCGGGTGACCTTGGGTACCGGGCAGCCGAAGTTGAGGTCGATGTGATCGGCGCGATCCTCCTCGACGAGGATCCTGATGGCGGCGCCCACCGTGACCGGGTCGACGCCGTAGAGCTGGACCGAGCGGACCGCTTCGTCGTCGTCGTGCGAAATGATCCGCAGGGACTCGGGGTTGCGCTCCACCAGGGCACGGGACGTCACCATCTCGGAGACATACAGGCCGCCGCCGTATTCGCGGCACAGGCGGCGGAACGCGGTATTGGTGATACCGGCCATCGGCGCGAGGACCACCGGGGTCTTCACGGTAATGTTGCCGAGCTGCAGCGGGGGCAGGTCCAGTCGGGTGTCGGCGGGCAGGGTTGATACAACAGTCACGTGTCTATTGTCGCAAGCTGAGGCAAATCGGGAAGCGCCACAGCCCCTCGCTATTCACCCCCGCGTGCATCACGGTCCCGCCGCGACTGTCGGGTCTCGACGTCGCCGCCCTCCGGAGCGACACTCACGAGGTCACCGCCGGGCAGGCTGGCTGCGCTTCCGGCGGACACCCCGCCCGATACCTGACCGGCGCCGGCGGCCACGGTGTGCTGACGGATACCCACCGCCTTGACCACCACCACCGCGATCAGGGTAGTGGCGGGGATGGCCAGCACCAGGCCGATCGAGCCCACGAGGGTGCGCACCACCTCCTCGGCGAGCTCTCCGCTGGTGAGGTTTTCCAGCAACGTGCGGTCATACAGCGAGACCAGGATCAGCAGCGGCAGTGCGGCACCAGCATAGGCGAAGGCGATGGTGTAGACCGTGGAGGCGATGTGGTCGCGCCCAATCCGCATGGCGCCGGAGAACAGCCTCCGGGACGACGTGTTGGGGGCCAGCTCGTAGAGTTCCCACACCGCTGACGACTGCGTGATGGTCACATCGTTGAGAACGCCCAGCCCGGAAATGATCAGGCCGCACATAATGATTCCGGAGATCGACACCTCCCCCGAGGAGTTGACCAGGGCGTAGGCATTTTCGTCGCCCACCCCGAAGAGGTAGATGGATTCGGTCGCCCAGGCCGCCAGCAGGGCAGTGATAGAGAGCCCGAACAGGGTGCCAAGCAGCGCCGTTGAGGTCCTCGCGGAGAAGCCGTGGGCGAAGTACAGCACCCCGATCATGATCACCACCGACCCCACCAGGGCCAGCAGCAGCGGAGGCTTCCCCTCCACCAGACCCGGCAGGATGAACTGTCCCAACACCACCAGGGCACCGACCAGGCCGATCATTGCCCGCAGCCCCCGCCACCGCGCAACCGCAACGACAACCACGGCGTAGAGGACGGCGAGCCACATCATCGGCACCGTCCTGACGAAGTCCATGAAAATGTAGGGGGCGCTGCCTCCCTGGATCACTCCGTCCAGGTTCAGGTACCGGATTTTGTCCCCGGCCTCGACCGCGCCAGCGCGGGCCAGCTCGGGCGTGACCTCCACCGGAACGAGGGCGCCACCGGCGTCGGGCGCCGTGTAGGCGACCTGGCACTGCAGCGCCTCCCCGCCCGCATCGACGGTGGGCTGGGACGAGGGGCAGTCTTCTTCCGAGACCCGTTCCACCTGCCCGACGTCGATGGAAACGCCGTCGGCGGTGGCATAGGGATTGGAGATGGTGACGCTGCTGCGGTCGCCGCTGGGCCACAGCAACATCATGCCGATCACTGTCAGGACACCGATCGGAACCAGGATGGTGGCGAGCAACAGATTTGCGCGTTTCCGTGCGCCAATCGTTGCTGGGCTTGGCTCCGAATTGCCTGTGTCATGAGTGTGGCTGTGGCCCACGAGGTTCCTAGCTGTCCTTGATGAGGTTCAACGCACTGGTTCGGTGCTCTACGGAATTCTACGCGGGGACAAAACGGTCCCGGACCGCGACATAAGCTAGACCCAAGGTTTGGAACAACAACCCGCGGCAGATGGAAAAGGGCAGATGAAAGAACGGTTTAGTGAATCGGATGAGGTTCCCGCCGGAACCGTTGCGCATGCGCCAGTGGTGACTGTTCGAAAGGCGACAGGCCCGGTGAAGGGTGTGGTCCTGGTGCTCCACGGCGGCCGGGCGAACAGCTTCGAACCGGTCCGTGCCCGACACCTGAGTCCGGTGCGGATGGTTCCCTTCGCCGCGCTGGTCCACAGCCGCGGCAAGGATCACGGCCTGGCAGTGTGGTCCCTCCGCAATAGCGTCAGGGGGTGGAACGGTCAGGAAATGTCGCCGTTGCATGATGCCCGCTGGGCGCTGGCCGCGATCCGTGACCGGCATCCGGGAGTCCCCGTCTATCTGGTCGGGCATTCGATGGGTGGCCTGGTTGCCCTCTGTGTGGCCGACGATCCCGAGGTCCGCGCGGTCGCGTCCCTGGCTCCCTGGCTGAGCGAGACCACCCCCGCCGATCCCGTCGCCGGCAAACGCGTCCTGATCCTGCACGGCGACTCGGACCGCTGGACATCCCACCGGCAGTCCCTCCGCTATGCGCACCGTGCCCGTTCACTGGCGACGGACCTGCACTACGTCACGGTTCGCAGCGCTGGGCATTTCATGGTCAAAAAAGCACGGCTCTGGCACGAACTCACTGCCTCCTTCGTCCTGAAGTCCTTCACCGAGGACACCGGAGCCGCCATCCATCCGGACGGCACCCTGCCCGCCCGCGATCTATTGGTCGGCGACCAGCCCCTCTCCATCACCGTCTAACGGACTGCCCCCTACCACCCTGAAGGTGAATGATGCCCGAATTCCCGTTTCTCAGCTTCCTCGGCGGCTTCGGCTGGGCGGCGCTCGGCGTCGTCGTGCTCCTCGCTGCCACCTTCGCGATGGCCCAGGTGCAGAAGCGCCACTCGGTGATCGACACGGCGTGGGGGCTGGGGTTTGTGGTGATCGCGGCGATCACGTTCGTCACCTCTGCCCAGACTTCGGTGGACGCAGCCGGCGACGACGCCCGCCGCTGGCTGCTGTTGCTCCTCACCGCTGCGTGGGGGCTGAGGCTGGCCGGATTCATCGGGTGGCGGGCCCGCGACGGCGCCGAGGACCCACGGTACGAGGACATGCTCAGCAAGGCGCCGGGCTCCCGCAACATTTATGCCCTGCGAAAGATTTACCTGACGCAGGGTGTGGTGATGCTCTTCGTGTCGCTGCCCCTTCAGGTAGGAATGTTCGCCACCGGCCCCCTGGGCTGGCTGGCCTGGGTCGGCGCTGTGATCTGGCTGGTCGGGTTCTACTTCGAATCAAGCGGGGACTACCAGATGGCCGCATTCCGGAACAATCCGGCGAACAAGGGCAAGGTGATGGACCGGGGCCTGTGGCGCTATACCCGGCACCCCAACTATTTCGGTGACGCAGCCGTCTGGGTGGGCCTGTTCCTGGTATCGGCTGATTCCTGGCCCGGAGTGCTCACCATCCTCTCCCCCGCCCTGATGTTCTGGACCCTTTCCAACAAGACAGGCAAGCCCCTGACGGAGAAGCGGCTCAGCACCCGCCCCGGCTACCGCGAATACATCGAGAACACCAGCGGATTCTTCCCGCTGCCACCCAAGCCCGGAAGAGGTGCATCATCATGAGTCGACTCACTGAGAAAATCGGGCGCTGGCAGCCCCAGCCCAATGACCGTTTCTATCGCATGATTGTGCACACCGGACAGGCGCTCCGGTTTGTGTTCCGCATTCGGGTCATTGTGTCCGGTCAGGAGAACCTCCTGCCTGCGGGTCCGCTGAACGGCCGGTCACGGCGTCCGGTCCCGGGCCAGGGAGCGGTGGTGGCGATCACCCATTTCGGGTACCTCGATTTTGCGTTCGCCGAACTGGTGCTGTGGCGGCATGCCCGCGCCCAGATGCGGTTCCTCGTCACCAAGGGTGCGGCGGCACACTGGTTCGCCGGACCGGCGATCAGAGCGGCAGGGCACGTGGTCGTTGACCGCAGCGCGGGCAGCGCCGCCTATCAGGGTGCGTTGGAGAAGCTGAAGGCCGGCGAGTATGTGGCAATCCTGCCCGAGGCCGGAGTGAGCCGCAGCTACACCGTCCGTGAACTGAAAACCGGTGCGGTCCGCCTGGCAGCAGAGGCTGGTGTGCCGATCCTTCCGATGTCCGTGTGGGGGTCTCACCGGTTCATGAGCCGCGGCCACAAGCTGTCCCTCAAAGCAATCTTCAGGGCACCCGTGCGGGTCCACATCAGTCCGCCGATCTGGCACGGCGCGGATGCCGACGTCGTCAAGGAGACCGAGCAGTTGCGGGCCGAACTGCAGGACGGCATTGACCGCGGTATCGCCAACTTCCCGCTGGTCCCCGAACCCGGCGCGTGGTGGCATCCCGCTCCCCTGGGCGGCGGCGCCATGACCGAGGAGGAACGCATCGCGGCCGACGCCCACGACAAGGCCACCGGGCGGCACGAGCGTCAGTAGCCGTATGAGATAAGGCGGGCCCACCAGTTCAAGTCTGGGCCCGCCTTATCTCACTGTTCAGGTCCAGTCGCTAGTCGCTGATCACCTGGGTTTCCGGTGCGCTGACCGATGCTGATCCCATCGCCAGGAGCGGCTCGACCACGTTGACGAGGGCGGTCATCGAATCATCCACCTCAAGCAGTACCGGGAACTGGTGCACCAGCATCGCCAGCAGGGACGCTACCGCGGCTTCCTGCTCCGCCGGAGCGAGGTCGGGGTCGTAGCCAACCAGTACGTCGGCTGGATCATCGGTCCGGGTCTGGGTGTAGCTGACAGCGAACGCGGCGATCTTCCCGCCGTCGGCCTGCGGCTTGTCCCTGAGCACCACTGCTCCCCCGGCCCCGGTGGAGTCGGCAAGAAGATACTGCTGGGCCTGGCCCAGGGTCATGTCCGCCGGATCCCACGCGTGCACCGAGTTGTACCAGGCGGCGACGGCGGTGGTCAGTTCAACCGATCCGGTCGCCGCTTCGTCCAGCTGCGGGCCACCAGCGTCGTCGAAGACCGGCAGCGACAGCGCACCGGGCTCCACCTTGACGATCCGCGACCGCTGGATCTGCCCGAACCCTGAGGCCGTGGCGAAATCCGCGCCAGTGCTGCCGGGAATCACCTTAGCCCGCAACTGGGTGGCGCCCGACGGCGACCCGCCCGCCTCATGACGCAGCATCGCCAGCAGCGTGGACCCCACCCCGGTGCGGCGGTGGTCCGCCGCGACCTCAATGTAGGCCCACAGCCGCTGGTTGTGGAGCTTCGGTTCAAAGACATACGCTGCGGCGACCGGAACGCCCGTACCGTCTCCCGCTGTACCGGTTCCCACCACGTCTTCGGCCACAATGCAGCGCAGCCACGGGGTGTTCGATGACGGACGGAACAGTGCCCTGGCCTGCTCGACCTGCGCGTTCTCGGGTCCGCCCCAGAGCTGGATCAGCTCAAGGTCGTCCCCGTCGCGCCATTCACGGTAGTTCAGCACCATCAGGAGCCGATCAGTCGGGCGGCCAGGTAACCCTCAACCTTGTCGAGGGAAACGCGTTCCTGGGCCATGGTGTCGCGTTCCCGGATGGTGACGGCCTGGTCGTCCAGGGTCTCGAAATCCACGGTGATGCAGAACGGGGTGCCGATCTCATCCTGGCGACGGTAGCGACGGCCGATGGCGCCGGCGTCGTCGAAGTCGATGTTCCAGTTCCGGCGCAACTGCGCGGCAAGATCCTTCGCCTTCGGCGACAGATCCTCGTTGCGGCTCAAGGGCAGCACGGCAGCCTTGACCGGCGCGAGGCGTGGGTCAAGCTTCAGGACGGTGCGCTTGTCGACGCCACCCTTGGAGTTGGGTGCTTCGTCCTCGGTGTAGGAATCCACCAGGAAGGCCATGAAGGACCGGGTCAGGCCAGCAGCGGGTTCGATCACATACGGTGTGTACCGCTCGTTGGTGCCCTGGTTGAAGTAGCTCAGGTCGGTACCGGAGTGCTTCGAGTGGGTGGACAGGTCAAAGTCGGTGCGGTTCGCAATGCCCTCCAACTCGCCCCACTCCGAACCCTGGAACCCGAACCGGTACTCAATGTCGGTGGTGCCCTTGGAGTAGTGGCTGAGCTTCTCCAGCGGGTGCACGAACAGCCGCAGGTTGTCCGGCTTGATGCCCAGGTCCGCGTACCAGTCGATGCGGTTCTTGATCCAGTACTCGTGCCACTCGTCATCAGTGCCGGGCTCGACGAAGAATTCCATCTCCATCTGCTCGAACTCGCGGGTGCGGAAGATGAAGTTGCCCGGGGTGATTTCGTTGCGGAAGCTCTTGCCGATCTGGCCGATGCCGAAGGGCGGCTTCTTGCGGGAGGTGTTGAGGACGTTGTTGAAGTTCACGAAAATGCCCTGGGCGGTTTCCGGCCGCAGGTAGTGCATGCCTTCCTCGTTGGCGACGGGGCCCAGGAAGGTTTTCAGCAGTCCCGAGAACTCCTGCGGTTCCGTCCATTCCCCGCGGGTGCCACAGTTGGCGCAGGCAATGTCCTTGAGCCCGTTTTCGGCGGCGCGGCCCTTCTTTTCCTCATATTCTTCCTCGAGGTGGTCGGCCCGGTACCGCTTGTGGCAGCTGAGGCATTCCACCAGGGGGTCGCTGAACACCTCGACGTGGCCGGATGCCTCCCAGACCTTGCGCGGGAGGATCACGGAGGAATCCAGGCCGACGACGTCGTCGCGCCCGCGAACCACTGACTGCCACCACTGGCGTTTGATGTTTTCCTTCAACTCGGCGCCGAGGGGACCATAGTCCCAGGCTGACCGTGATCCGCCGTAGATTTCCCCCGCCTGGAAGACAAACCCGCGGCGCTTCGCGAGGGAAATGATGGGGTCGAGTGCGGACTGGTTCTTGGCCAAGGTGGTTCTCCATTTCTACAGGCCGCTGGGTGCGGTCCGTGGTGGTGTCCGGCAGGGCTGAGGTTCAGCTCCTGGTTCCGGTGAATGGTCCCGGTGAGGGGTTCCAAAACAGGGGCTGGGTGCCTGCTCGAATCGAAGGTACAACCTTAGCCTACCGAGGCGTATCGGCTGCCGGGGTGTATCGGCTGCTCCGGTCAACTACCCGGGTCAACTGCCCAGGTCAAGGCATCTGGGGTCGGCTGATCAGCGTACCCGGAGCGCCCGTCTCGGCCAGGGCAAGGTGGTCAGCACAATGGCGATGAGGGTGAGGATGGGGCCCGCCACGGTGGCGAGTTCCACCACGGTGCCCGGGGTCGGGAAGACCAGGTCGAGGGCCAGGGAACCGACCAGCTGGCCTGCGATCATCCCCAGACCGGTGAGCAGGACGCCGAGGCTCCGGACCAGCACCGCTCCCAGCCCGATGAAGACGCATCCCAGCGGGCCGCCGAGGTAATACCACCACTCGGTGGGCAGGGCCGCGCCCGGCCCGGCGATGAGAATTTTGATCAGCCAGGCGAGCAGCAGGACCGACGCCCCGGAGATGAAATTGATCAGGGTGGCGATGATTGGGGTCCCATAGTGAACCGACGCGGTGCCATTCATGGCCTGTTGGAAGCTGATGAGGAATCCGGCCAGGATTGGCAGCAGCACCGGTATCAGCCAGCTGCTGAGGTCGCCGGTGGCACCGAACCGGGGTGACACCGCCCAGACCACGGCAGCGACGGCGAGCGCCGTGCCAATCAATCGCATCACGGTCAGCGGTCGTTTCCCTGCCGGCCCGATGCCTGCACGGTCGGCGAGCAGGCCGCTGAGGGTCTGGCCCATCACTGCCGCTACCGTGAAGAGCGCCACCCCCAGAACACCGATGGTCAGGGACTGGGAGAAAACAAAGAACGCGCCGATGGTGCCAGCGGCAAGATAGATGGGCGGGAACCGCCGCTCCCGCACCGAGGGAAGTATCTGCCGGAAACCGGCCCGCCCCCGCGGCAGCACGAGGGTGATGATCACCATCAGGACGAGGCCGGTGCTGAAGCTGACCAGCGCTGCGGCAACCCCATCGTTGAGGTGTGTGCCGAGGGCGCCGTTGATTCTCCCCTGCAGGGGAATTGCCACGCCGGCTGAGACGGCGAGCAGCAGGCCGAGGAACAGGGGAAGCCGGGGGTGGTGTGACACCCATTGATCCTATGGCAGGCTGGCCCGCGTCCTGGGACCAGTCGAACGGATCAAGAGATTCGGAGCCATGCCGCCGAGACCGGCAGGGTCGGGCAGAATGGAGCCATGAACCAATCCCCGGAAAGCGACCCGACCGTCGGCCACACCATCCCCATTACTGATGACATGATCCGGCTGGGTCAGCTGCTGAAGCTATCCAATCTGGCTGAGGACGGCGCGCAGGCCAAGGAGCTGGTGGATAACGGCCTCGTGAAAGTCAACGGGGCCATCGAGGAGCGCCGCGGCGCGCAGCTCCATCCAGGCGACGTGGTAACCGTGAATGGCGCCTCGGTCACTATCACCCGTGAGACCGCTAACGGCGGTTAGGCTGCGGTTCAATCCCGAAAACTGTCAGCTCGAGGAATTCCTTGACGTGGGCAAGCTCACGCATGCTGATGCTGTGGGCGATGCCCGCATACAGCACCTTGGTGAGGTTCGTGTGTGCGACAGCCCAGCGGTGAGTGAATTCAATCCGGTCGGGAGTGATCACCGGATCCTCCTGATCGCGCCCCCAGAAAAGCGGCACCGGGTGCGCTGCGGCGTCGTCGTCATTGAAGAACTGGCTGCCCTCGGCTGGCACCACAAACCCTGAGAGCCCGACGACGGCGGTGAAGTCGCGGGGGCGGTGACGCAGCAGGGTGGTGGCGACGGCCATTCCCATGGAGAAGCCGAGCAGGGACACGCTGGTATGCCCGGCTTTCACCGAGTCGAGCCAGCCGGCTACCTTGGCGACGGTGTCAGTCACCAGATCCACCGAGTATCCGGTGTCCTGGGTGAGGGGGAACCAGGTAAACCCTGGCCCCATCGCGTGGGGGGCCCGCACGGAGGCGACCGTGAGGTTGGGCGGCAGATGGTCGACTAAGCCCATGAGGTCTTCCTCATTGGCAAGATGTCCGTGGAACATGACGAGCAGGGCGGTACCCTCGCGTTCCGCCGCGGGGCGCGACCACAGGACCACGGGATCCCAGGCAGGCGCGGTGGCGTGATCGGCGGCTGGCAGGTGGGGTGATTCCGAAAGAGTCATTGACCTAGTCTTTCACGCGCGGAGGGTCGCGTTCAGTATCGGTCTGTAACAGGATAGAAGGATGAACCGGAACCTGTACCTGACGCCCGACACCCCGGCCGATCCTCACGACAGCATGCCAGAGAGCAGCGTGGCGAACAGTATCCCGCATCCGTGGACCCGCTATGTTGCCCTCGGTGACTCATTCACCGAGGGCATTGGTGACCCGAATCCCGAGAGCGTGGGCGGCAACAGGGGGTGGGCCGACCGGGTCGCCGAAGAACTCAGCAGGAGCCGGGAAGATTTCGCATATGCCAACCTCGCCGTTCGTGGCCGGCTGCTGCACCAGATCGTGGACCAACAGGTTGCACCGGCTTTGGCCTTGAAACCGGACCTGATCACCATCTCGGCTGGCGGCAACGACCTGATCCGGCCGGGTGGCGACCCGGACCAGCTGGCGGCCCGGCTGGATGGTGCCGTTGAGGCGCTCAGCGCGGATCAGGCGACGGTGGTCCTGTTCGCCGGCCCCGACGCGAGAGATTCGGTGCTGGGCAACTTCAGGTCCAGGACGGCAATTTTCAACGAGAACCTGAGGATCATCGCCGCCCGGCATGACGCCCTGATCGCAGACATGTGGGCGCTCCGGCAGCTGGTGAACCCGCAGATGTGGGATGGAGACCGGTTGCACTTTTCCCCGCTGGGTCATCACACCATTGCCATGATGGTGCTGGAAACCCTCGCGGTACCCCATTCCCTGACGCCGCTCGAACCGCAGCCGCTGCCCCATCAGAGCTGGCGCGCCGCGCGGACGGAGGACCTGGTGTGGGCGAAGGTGTATTTCGTCCCCTGGGTGCTGCGCCGGCTCCGCCGCCAGTCCTCGGGCGACGGGGTGCTGGCGAAAAGGCCCGATGCCGCTCCGATCTTTGGCCCCGGGATGCCCCCCGGCGTTGGCGGCTAAGCCCCGGTCATTCACTAGTGATCGGTGTAGAAGGCTTCCCGCAGGCGTTGATCGAGCTGGTGGATCTCGGTCAGGAAGGCGTCGTGGCCGATCGGTGAGACGATCGTGTGGACGGGCACCTCCCCCGGCAAGGCCTGTGCCAGGGTGTGGGACTGGCTGGGGAAATACAACCGGTCCGAGTCAACCGCTGCGATGAAGAACTCGGCGGTGGCATCCCGCAACGCCAGGTGCAGGGGACCGCGGTCCCGGCCGGCATCATGCCCCATGAGTGCTTCGGTCAGCACCAGATAGCTGTTGGCGTCGAACCGTTCCACCAGCTTGCTGGCTTGATGGTCAAGGTAGCTTTCCACCTGAAATCTGCCCCGGGCTGCCGGGTCCGACGAGCCGAAGGGTGTCTCAGCACCCTGTGCCGCCCGACCGAAGCGGTGCTCCAGCTCCGGCTCGGACCGGTAGGTGATGTGGGCGATGCGCCGGGCCAGCCCGAGCCCGGCGACCGGGCCTGTGCCCGGGTAGTAGTCCCCCGCGGCGAATCCCGGGTCCAACCGGATAGCCTGCAGCTGCGCCTGGGCGAAGGCAATCTGCTCTGCCGAGCTTGCGGCAGTGCAGGCGATGACTGCGCACCGTTCGACCCGCTCCGGGTACACCAGAGCCCACTCCAGAGCCCTCGCGCCGCCGAGCGACCCCCCGATCACCGAGTGCCACCGATCGATTCCGAGCGCATCAGCCAGGAGGGCCTCGGCCCGGACCGAATCCCTGACCGTGAGGTAGGGGAATCGGGAGCCCCAGGGGACGCCGTCGGGGTCCGCTGACGCAGGTCCGGTGGAGCCATAGCAGCCGCCGAGCATATTGATGGATACGACAAAATACCTGGTGGTGTCGATGGTTTTGCCGGGGCCCACCAGCTGGTCCCACCAACCGTCTTCGGTCGAATCGCCGCGGGCAACATGGGAGCTGCCGGTCAGTGCATGCTGAATCAGGACGGCATTGGACCCATCGTCGTTGAGGGTGCCCCAGGTTTCATAGGCGAGCGTAACCTCGGGCAGGTGCCCCCCGGTTTCACAGGTGAAGGGGCCCAGACCGAGTGAGCGGACGACGCCGTCAGGTGTCACCTGGGCCCGGTCCTGTTGTGCGGTGTGAATAGTTGTCACTGGTATCGCCCACCTCGGAATCCGCGCTTGCGCCGGACACCCTGTCCGCCGCCTGGTCGTCACCCGGGGCACCCCACCGCGAAGGAGGGTTGCCGTCCAGCAAGCCGGGGCTTGGTGGAGCGGGGTGTTCCGCTCCGTGCTGGCACTCGTGACCTGTTCCTAGATAACCCGAAAACGCAGCTTCGACGCAAATATGTGAACGTCCGTGTATCTGAACGTCCGTGGCAAGAAAGACCCTGATCTACCCCCAGCAGCCCGATAAGCTTGCGCCATGCGGATCCGCCCAATCGATCTCGTCGATGTATTTGTCTACCTCGTCGTCCTGGGTCTGTTCATTCAACTGTTTCCCGCGGTGATTTCCGAGACGTTCACCCTGGCGTTGCTGACCGCTGCGCTGCTGAAGCTGGTGCTCGAACTGGTGATGCGGGTGAAGAAGGCCCTGTTGACCCGCGTCCGTACGGCTGAGCGGGTTCTCCCCCGGGTGATCAATGGTGGGGCCCTGCTGCTGGTGCTTCCCGGAAGCAAACTCCTGGTGCTCCAGCTGGTGGCGTTCCTCTTCGGCGATGCGGTGTACCTGGGTGGCTTCTTCCAGGTCACGGCGCTGATCATCGTTCTGATGGCTGCCCGGGGTGGCGTGAGACGCTTTTTCGTCGGTAAGGGTCCCCTAAGTCGAGACACAGATCACAAAGTGCCAAACTAGGGCCATGCGCTTGGACCATGTCTCATATGCTTGTGAACCCGACGGCCTCGTAGCAACTGCGGGGAGGATCGCCGATGCCCTCGGCGTCGACCCGGTGAAGGGTGGTGTGCATCCCCGCTTCGGCACCAGGAACATGATTTTCCCGATGTTGAACGGTCAATATCTCGAAGTTGTTGAGGTGCTGAACCACCCGGCTTCCGACAAAGCTCCCTTCGGCCAGGCGGTTCGCGCCCGGTCCGAGGCTGGCGGCGGCTGGATGGGTTGGTGTGTTGCTGTGGATGATCTGGCCCCCTTCGAGGAACGCCTCGGTCGTAGCGCCGTCCCGGGCAACCGCAAATTTCCTGACGGTCAGGAGCTCACCTGGCAGCAGATTGGCATCAAGGGGCTGATCGCTGATCCCCAGGTCCCCTATATGTTGCGGTGGGACGACGGTACTGAGGCCCTGCACCCCTCACAGGCCCGACCCGCTACAGTGCGCCTCGATTCGCTGACCATTGCAGGGTCCCCCGACCGGATTGCTGAATGGCTGGGCACGCCGGCGACCGAGCCGCTCGATGAGGTTGTTGTGCAGTGGGTGGCACCCAATGGCACTCCCGGCATCATGTCCGTGACTTTCCAGACTGCCAACGGCCTGGTGGAAATCTAACTGCACCCTTTCGTGTGACCGGCCGACAAGTCGCCACGCGACTAGTCGCCGATACCAATCGCCGATCCAAAGAGGGCGAAGCCTACAAACCCGGCGATATCGAGCAGGGCGTGGGCGATGACCAGGGGCATCACCCGTTTGCTCCGGGTGTAGGCATATCCAAAGATCAGACCCATCAGGACATTGCCGATAAACGGCCCGAAGCCCTGATACAGGTGGTAGCTGCCCCGGAGCAGGGCACTGGTGATGATAATGACCGGCATTGACCAGCCCAGCTGCTTCAGCCGGTGAAACAGGTATCCCACCACAATGACCTCTTCGACCACTGCGTGACGCAGCGCCGAGAGAATCAGGACGGGCACGGTCCACCAGTAGGCGTCGAGCGCAGCGGGCTCGATTGCCGTCGTGATCCCCAGCGCACGCCCCGCCGCGTAGACGCCGAGCGTGCCGACCCCGATGACCATCGCCAGGCCGAACCCCAGGCCGAAATCGACCCGTGGCCGGCTGAAAGTGAATCCCAGGGTGCGGAACGCCGACTTTCCCGGTTCCGTCAGGAGGAATAGCACCAGGAACACCGGAACCAGCGCGAAGAAGATGCCGAGCAGCTGGTAGGTGAGGTCGAAGTACTGGCGGTCATTCAGGACCGGATTCAGCCGGGTGGTCTGCGCAGCGAGCGGCGCCTGGCTGAGCTTGTCGAGCAGGTTGACCACCGCGTAGACAGCCGATTGCCCGAGGGAAAGTCCGAGCACAATCGCTATCTCGGCGGTGATCCGCCGACGTTGGACGGGGGCCGACCGGTTGACATCGTCCGGCGTCGACGTCGTGGACGCCTTGGGTATCTCGGTGGACATGCCAGCCATCCTAGTGGGCGATCCTTGGGGCTAGTCGGCACCCAGCTTCGGGGCGACGATAACGGTGGTCCCATGCTCTTCGAACGACCGCCGCTGAGCGGCGGTGATTCCTGAGTCGGTGATCAGATTGCTGAAGGTGTAGCCGGTCATGGTCGCGAAGCATCGGGTGCCGATCTTCGACGAGTCCGCGACAACGTAGGCCTTGGCGGCGCGTTTGGCGACCATTGCGTTGACCGCGGCTTCACCCTCGTCGCTGATGGTGGGCCCGACGACCGGGTCCAGCCCGTTGACTCCGACAAACGCCAGGTCGAGGGCCACCCGCTGCAGCACCGCGTCAGCATACGAACCCACCAGTTCATAGGAGCGGGGGTTGACGATGCCACCGGTGACCATGATTTTGAAGTTGGGCCGGACAGCGAGCTGGGCTGCAATGTTGATGGCGTTGGTGACGACGGTGAGCGTTGGCTTGTTTGACGGTTCCATCAGGTCGCTGCGTTTGCTGAGCGCCGAGGCGATTGCCGTGCTGGTGGTCCCGCCGCAGAGCCCGATCACCGCTCCCTTGGGGATGAGGTCGCTTGCGGCCTGCGCGATCGCACGCTTCTCCTCGGCGTGGACGTCCTTGTTGTAGCGCCCGGGCAGATCGTAGGCGACGGTTTCGATGGTGGCCCCACCGTGTGTGCGGGTCAGCAACCGCTGCTCCGCGAGGCTGTCCAGGTCCCGCCGGGCGGTGGCCGGTGAGACTTTGAGCTTGCTGACTATTTCGTCGACTTCCACCTGGGTGGCTTCGGAGAGTAGGTCAAGGATGGCGCTGAGCCGTTCCGCGCGTTTCATCCCGCTGGCCCGTTCCCGTTGATGGTGGCTGCCGCAGCGACCGGGCCGGCAGTAGCGAAGAGGGTGAGCAGGCGTGCGGTTTCCGATTCGATGGCAGCACGCCCGGCCCCGATATACTTCCGCGGGTCGACGATTGTCGGATTGTGGTCCAGGTACAGGCGAACGGCCCGGGTGGAGAGACTGTTCAGGTGCGTGGAGACATTGATTTTGGTCATCCCGGCCCGGATCGCTGCAGCGATAACGTCGTCAGAAACCCCAGACGACCCGTGCAGGACCAGCGGCACATCGAGCACTGAGTTCAGGGCCGCGATCAGGACCAGGTCCAGTTCGGCGCTGCGCTGAGTCATCGCGTGGGAGGAGCCGACGGCGACGGCGAGCGCGTCGACACCCGTGGCGGCCACAAAGGCGGCGGCCTCCCCCGGGTCCGTCCTGACGCCCGGCGCGTGAGCGCCGTCCTTTCCGCCGACCTTGCCGAGTTCGGCTTCCACATACACGCCGCGTTCCCGGGCGTAGGTGGCCACGCGGGTGGTGGTGGCAACATTCTCGTCGAAGTCCAGGGCGGCGCCGTCGTACATCACCGATCCGAAGCCCAGGTCCACCGCGGCGAACGCCAGCTCAGGATCTTCAGCGTGATCCAGATGCACTGCGACCGGCACCAGGGCGGCGCGGGCGATGGCAAGGGTGGCGAGAGCGATCGGTTCCAGCCTGCGGTGGTAGTTGACGCAGTTCTCGGAAATTTGGAGAATCACGGGCAGCCCCGCCGCTTCGGCCCCGGCTACCAGCGCCTCGGCGGTTTCCAGCTGGATGACGTTGAACGCGCCAATCCCGGTTCCCGCGGCTGTAGCCGCAGCCATCAGTTCGCCTGTCGGTGTGAGGGTCATGCGCGGGACTCCTGCTCGGGTAGGTGATGCTGGGTGACGGTGACTGCCGGTTCCAGGTCCGGGTAGCTGGGGTGCAACTCGCCGGCGGCTGGCATCAGGACCGCGGCGGCCGACCACGCAACGGCGAGCCGCAGCAGGGTTTCCGCGGAGGTGATGCCGGCAGCGAGTACGACGGCGAGCGCCGCTACCGCCGCATCCCCGGCCCCCGTCGGGTTGCCGTCCACCCGGGGTAGCGACGCCTGCTGGGGTGGTTGTCCCGTCCGGTACAGGTACATGCCGGCCTCGGCGCAGCTGACCACTACGGTTCCCGCGCCGCGGTCCAGCAACATCTGGGCGCCGTCGGCAATGGTTGCCGCTCCGGTCGCTTCCAGAAGTTCATGGTGGTTGGGTTTCAGCACATCGGCACCAGCGTCAGCCGCGGTCAGGAGGGCAATGCCGGAGGTGTCGATGATGCACGGAATTCCGTGCGCTTGTGCCTGGCGGACCAGCGCTGGATAAAAATCGGCTGGCGCTCCCTCTGGCAGGCTGCCGGCTCCCACGAGCACCCCGGCGCCAGTGAGGTTTTCTTCCACCAGCACACTCAGGGCATTCCACTCGGTGGCGGCCAGCGGTCGTCCTGCTTCATTGAAGATGCTGGTCTGCCCTGCCTCCCTGTCGACAAAGGCCATGCTCCGCCGGGTGGCCGCCGCCACCTCGGTCAGGGCGTAAGGCACGCCGCTGGCCGAGAGTTCGGAGCTGAATTCGGCGCCGGCTGTCCCCCCGACGGGCGCCACGGCGAGAGCCGGGTACCCGGTCTGATGCACCACTCTTGCCACGTTCAGTCCCTTACCGCCAGCCCGCTGCAGCGGCGCCGAGACGCGGTGGGAGGCTCCGGGAATGAGCCGCGGGACCGCATAGGTCAGGTCGATGGCCGGGTTCGCGGTCACCGTGAGGACGTGGCCGCGGAGGTGCAGTGTCATGGCGCGTCCAGCAGGCCGCGGGCACGCAACGCTGCCCCGATGAGTCCTGCATCCTGACCCATCTGGGCCGCGAGCAGGACGGGGTGGCGATGGAAGGAAAGGTTCTGCTTGACCCGCAGGCGCAGCGGATCAAGCAACGCAGCACCGGCCTGGGCCAGACCGCCGCCAATGACAACCGCCTCGGTGCCGAGGATCGCCACCAATTGGGCAATGCTGAACGCCAAAGCGGTGATGGCGTCATCGATTACCCGGCGGCCTGCCGGGTCCCCAGCAGCCGCTGCGGCGAACACCTCCCGGGCGCCGGGCACGGTCTGCCCGGTGAGTTCGGAGTAGCGGCGGGCGATTGCACCGGCCGACCCGATGGTTTCCAGGCAGCCCCGGAGTCCGCAGGTACAGTCCAGGCCGCCCGGCACCTGGGCATGGCCCAGTTCGCCGGCATAGCCGCCCCCGAGGACCCGCTTACCGTCGCAGAACACGGCACCGGCAATACCGGTGCCAACAATGATCACCACGACGTCGTCCAGCCCGCGGGCCGCCCCAAAGCGCATTTCTGCGTCTCCGGCGGCGCCGACGTCGTGAGCGTAGCTGACCGGCAGACCAGTGGCGCGCCGCAGCCGGTCAGCGAAGGGAAAGTCCCGCCACCCCAGGTTCGCAGAATAGATGCCGACGCCGTTGACCTCATCGACCAGGCCCGGCGCGATCAATCCGATGGCTCCGATGGTCTTCGCCGGCCAGGCCGCCCGATACTCGGCGAGCAACCCGGCCGACCGCTCAACGATGCTTTCGCCCGGCACCCCGGAGATGGCCGGGGTGGCGGTGCGTCGGATATCGGTCAGGGTCCCCGCAGGATCTGCGAGTGCCGACTTCAGATCGGTGCCACCCACGTCGATGGCCAGCACCAGGTCCTGGCCGGGACCGGTGGCTGGCTCCGGCGTCGACGTTGGGTCGATGGTGCTCACGCCGGGACTACGAATCGTGGGTGGCTGCGGAGTCGAGAATGACCGAGCGGGTCAGGTTGCGCGGCAGGTCAGGATCCAGGCCCCGTGCCCTCGCCCGCTCCAGGGTGATTTTGTGGATCAGGGCGAGATCAGCCAAGGGGTGGCGCCCGGTGTAGACATAGTCGGCTCCGGTGGGGGCGACGTCGTCGGCGAGGCCAGGGATGTCCGCACCGAAGAGCCACACGACCCGCCCCGGTGCGGCGATCGAGATGGGACCGTGGCGGTATTCCATCGCCGGGTAGGACTCGGTCCAACCCTGGACGCCCTCGCGCATTTTCAGTCCGGCCTCGTGGGCAAGGCCCACCGTCCAGTTCGTGCCGAGGAAGGTGAACTGTTCGGCGTCGAGCAGCCGGGGACTGACCTCTGCTGCCAGGGCGGCCGCAGCGTCGGTCAACGCTGGCTCCAGGTCGATCCCCACTGAGGTGAGCAGATAGACGAGCGCCGCAGTGGCGAACCGGGTCTGCACCACCGACTGCTCGTCGGCGTAGGGCAGGGCGACGACGGCGTCGGCGAGCCCGATGGCGGGCGAATCGACATCGCCGATCACGGCGATCATCCGCAGCGTGCCCTGCAAGGACCTCATCAATTCCAGCACCTCGGTGGTGGTGCCTGAGCGGGAGATGGCGACCACCGCGTCGTAGCCGCGGCCTGCCACGACCGACGCTTCGGAAGCAGCGAACGCATCGGTCAGTCCTTTGCCGGCGCCTTCGCGTGCAGCGGCGTAGCTTTGCGCCATGAACCAGGACGTGCCACAGCCGACGACGGCCACCCGGTCGCCGTCTTTCGGGAGGAGATCCTCGGCCATCGCCTGATCGATCGCCTGTCGCCAGACCGCTGGCTGGGAGTGAAGCTCCCGGTCCATGTGTGCCCCGGCGGGGGCTGGGGCACCGGGTGCCTCGGGGGTGGGATGGGACATCTGGCGCTCCTTCACGGTGGCCGCGGCTAGTCCGCGAGTGATTAGGTGTGACGTTTCAAGAGGTAAAGCAATCAGTACCAATCTAACCATCCCTGGAACGTTTTGGGCAGTGCGCGTCTTGTAACGCTCAGATTTCAATTCCCGCATCAGCTTGACGTGAGACGTGGATCACGCGAGTATCGTTCCACAATGGATGAACAGTAATGCTCATTCTGAGCTCAATACCGTCAACTTGTTGCAAGTATTCCTGTGACAGCTCTAGCAGCTGCACCACCTTTGGAAAAACGAGGAAACCATGAAGAAATCCATCCGTACCGGAGTTGTCGCAAGCGTTGCGGCTGCCGGTCTCTTGCTCACCTCTTGCGGCTTTGGCGGTGAGGATTCCGGCGGAGACGCAGAAGGCAGCACCTCCCTGGACCTGCTGGTACCCAGCTATTCCGACAACAGCAGGGCTCTATGGGAAGGCGTCATCGAGGAGTTCGAGGCCGCCAACGAGGACATCTCGGTCAACCTTCAGGTCGAATCGTGGGAGAACCTTGAGTCGGTCCTGAACACCCAGATCCAGGCCGGCGAGGCACCGGACATCTACAACGGTGGCGCTTTTGCGGCCTTCGCCGAGGAAGGGCTGCTGTACCCGGCCGAGGAAATCGCCTCACCCGAAACTCTCGAAGACTTCCAGGAGTCCTTCGCGGTCAACGAGGAGTTTGACGGGACCCAGTACGCCCTGCCGTTGCTGGCGTCCGCACGGGCCATGTTCTACAACGAGGACCTGTTCGAAGAAGCCGGCGTTGACGGTGCACCCACCACCTGGGACGAGCTCTACGATGCCGCTGACGCTATCACCGAGACCGGAACCCCCGGTTACGGCATGCCACTCGGCTCCGAAGAAGCCCAGGGTGAAGCACTGATCTGGATGGCTGGCAATGGCGGTGGATTCGGCGATGAAAACGAAATCACCGTTGATACGCCTGAAAACCTCGAGGCAGTCGAGTTCATGAAACGCATGATTGACGACGGACTGACCCAGTCCGATCCGGGAGCCACCCAACGCACCCCGATGATCAACGTGTTCATCCAGGGCCAGATTGGAATGGTTTACGGTCTGCCACAGACCGTCGGCCAGATCGAAGCCGAAAACCCTGACCTGAACTACGGTTTGGCGAACATCCCCACCGCGACAGGTGAGCCCGCGACACTGGGTGTCGCAGACCGGCTGATGTCGTTCAAGAACGACGGCGACAAGGCCGAGGCCGTGACCGCGTTCATGGACTTCTTCTTCGCCGAGGACAACTACGTCGAATGGGTCAGCGCCGAAGGGTTCCTGCCGACCACCATTTCCGGTGCCGATCAGATGTCCGGCGATGAAACCCTGGCGCCGTTCCTGGACATGCTGCCGAGTGCAGTGTTCTACCCGACCTCCAACCCGGCCTGGAACGCCACCGATGGCGCGTTCAAGAGCCTGTTTGGCCAGCTTGGACAAGGGATGGAACCAGCAGAAGTGCTCGAGCAGATTCAAGCGGAAGCTGACGCAGCAGCCGAGTAGCCAGCAGCCGGCGCCGGTGCGGTCCATCACGGCCCGCACCGGCGCCGGCCCATAACCATTGGCGGTAGAGATATGAGCTATTTACGATGAGCGCACAGCCCGTGTTGGCTGGCCAGTCCACATCACCTGGACGCAAACGCCGCAAACAAAATTCCGACGGTCTGCCTGCCGCCCTCCCCTGGATTGGGCCCGTCCTCCTTCTGATCTTCGCGATCGTGATCTTCCCCGCGGGGTTCATGATCTACAACTCCACACGGGAAATCAGCCAGAGCGGTATCGATCAGGGCTCCGCAGGGTTCGCCAATTTCGCTGATGTGTTCTCTGATCCAAACCTGCCGCGCGTGCTGCTGAACACAGTGGTCTGGGTGGTGGTGGTGGTATCGCTGACAGTGCTCCTCTCACTGATCCTGGCCCAGTTCCTGAACAAGCCCTTTCCCGGCCGTACCTTTGTCAGGATGGCAGTAGTTGTTCCCTGGGCGGCCAGCGTGGTGATGACCACCACCGTGTTCTATTACGGCCTCGACAGCAACTACGGGATTATGAACACCTTCATGGTGGACATCGGGATCCTCGACTCGCCGTATGGATTCACCAAAAATGTCCTGCCGGCTCTCGGAGTGGCGATCATTGTGGCGGTGTTCGTGTCAATCCCGTTCACTGCCTATACGTTGCTCGCTGGCTTGCAGTCAGTTCCGGAGGACGCCCTCGAGGCAGCCAAGATGGACGGGGCCGGGCCTTTCCGCACCTACTTCAGCATTGTGCTGCCTCAGCTTCGGGGGGCTCTTGCCGTGGCGGTCCTGATCAACATCATCAACGTGTTCAACAACCTCCCGATCCTCAGGATTATCACTGGATCGATCCCCGGGTATCAGGCGGATACCCTCATGACCTACATCTTCAAGGTGTTGCAGTTTGATCGGCGAGTGGACATTGCCAGTGCCCTCAGCGTGGTCAACTTCGCCATCGTCATCGTGATCGTTGCGGCTTACGTGAAAATCGTCAAGCCGATGAAGGAGATCTAGGCATGTCGACGACCACGCTCAACGAATCGGAACGCTCAGCACTGCCCCCAGTGAAAGCACGGCAGAAGCGGTACGGCGCCGATCAGGTCTCCGGCCGCAAAATGGGTCTCCGGATGGTGATCGGCGCCATCGTCGCACTCGTGTTCCTGCTGCCCTACGGCATCATGCTGGTGGGCTCGCTGAAGACCCGGTCAGAAATCCTCTCTGTGCCACCCGCGTACTTCCCCACCGAGGGCCTGCAGTGGAGCAACTATGCAACCATGTGGGGCACCCCGGAAACGCCGTTGCCCTACAACCTGATCTCCACGATCATCATTGCGGTGTTTGCGACTCTCCTCGTCCTTCTGGTGGCCACCCCCGCGGCGTACTACACGGCCAGGTTCCGGTTCCCGGGCAAGACTGTGTTCTTGTTCCTGGTCATCGTCACCCAGATGCTGCAGCCAGCGGTGCTGACCGCCGGCCTGTTTCGTGAAATGTTGCTGCTGGGGATCAACGACACCTGGCTGGCCATGATTCTGATCAACGCGGCGTTCAACCTCTCCTTCGCGCTGTGGATCATGCACAGCTTCTTCGCGGCGATTCCCAAAGAAATTGACGAGGCTGCCCAGCTGGATGGCGCCGGGAAGCTGACGGTGATGTTCAGGGTCAATCTGCCCCTGGTCTGGCCGGGCATTGTCACCGCCGTCATCTTCACCTTTGTGTCTTCCTGGAACGAGTTCGCGGCTTCCCTGGTGATCATGTCGACCGCGGAGAATCAGCCGCTATCGGTGGCACTGACAAAGTTCATCGGTCAGTATGCCACCTCGTGGCAGTACGTGTTTGGTATCTCAATTGTCGCGATCATTCCGGTGATCATCCTGTTCGCGCTGATCGAGAAGCGTCTGATCGGTGGCCTCACAGCGGGGGCCGTGAAGTAGCGGCGTACTTCCGCGTTCCCTTCCTGTCTCGATCATCTGCCCACCAGGTTTTGTCCCGGTGGGCAGATGGTCGTTGGTCTGGGGTCAGACGATCCTGGCGCCCTGCTTCCAGACGGCGTGGGTCAGCGGCACCCCCGGCCGGTAGGCCAGGTGGGTGGCAGCCGGTGCGTTCAGCAGTTGCAGGTCTGCCCGGTGCCCGACGGCGAGGGACCCAACCGCGCGGAGGCCGTCGTCGTCGACCCCTGTCTCCCGGTGCAGCGCCAGCGCGCCGCCGAAGGTAGCCGCCCGGACGGCTTCGTGAACACTCAGCCGCATCTGCAGGACGGCCGTGGTCACGCAGTAGGCCATCGAGGTGGTGTACGAGGTGCCGGGGTTGCAGTTGGAGGCCAGCGCAATCTCGACCCCGGCGTCCAGCAATTCGCGGCCTGGGGCCAACGGCTGGCGGGTGGACAGGTCGCAGGCCGGCAGGCACGTGGCCACCGTGCCGCGAACGCCGGAGCCCGAGCCCGGGTCCCAGCCGGACCAGGTGCCGGCGAGCGCGTCGAGGTCCGCCCCGGTCAGGTGGTTTACGTGGTCCACGCTGGCGGCACCGAACTCGACGGCGAGTTGCACTCCCTCGCCGTGGCCCAGCTGGTTTCCGTGGACGCGAAGTCCCAGGCCGCTGTCCCGGCAGGTGCGAAGGATTTCCCGGGATTGCTCGGCGGTGAAGGCGCCCCGTTCGCAGAACACGTCGGCCCAGGTCACAAAGGGGCGGACGGCGTCGAGCATCGGCCCGCAGACCAGGCGGACATAGTCCTCCGGATCGACCCCGGCCGGGACCAGATGCGCACCCAGGTATGTCACCTCGTCGACGACGCCGGCTGCGATGCGGGCGCTGCGGGCTTCGTGGCCGACGTCGAGCCCGTACCCGGTCTTGGTCTCCAGGTAAGTGGTGCCGCCCGCATTTGCTTCGGCGACCCGACCGAGCAGGAGCCGGGTGAGGTCGTAGTCCGAGGCTGCCCGGGTGGCATTGGTGGTGACGGCAATCCCGCCCGCCGCATAGACTTCACCCGCCATCCGGGCCTCGAACTCGGCGGTGCGGTCTCCCGCGAAGACGAGGTGCGTGTGGCTGTCCACCCAGCCGGGGAGCCCGGCGCGTCCGCCCGCGTCGACCCTTTCGTCTGCGGCCGGCGCATCCGATGCGGCCCCGATCCAGCTGATCCGCTCCCCCTCAAACACCACCGCAGCATCTTTCAGGACGGCCTGCTCGCGGTCCTGCGTCAGCAGTTCACCGATGTTGGTGATCAGCGTACTCATCCGTGTCCCTTCAGGGTGGCGGCCAGCAGGGCGGCCGGATCGCCAAGGTCAAGGTGTTGCCCGTCGAGGGCGATGACCCGGCCGGCGACGACGACGGCCGTCACGTCGGCGGCCGTGGCGGTGAGCGGCAGCTGGGCGGGATCGGATCCGGCGGTGCGCAGCGATGCTTGGTCGATGCTGACCAGGTCGCACGGACTTCCTACCCTGATGGCTGCCACGGGGGTAGCCATGGAGCGGGACGCACCGGTGGTTGCGGCGTTCAGCAGGTCGGCGGGGGCAAACCGTCCACGGTGCCCGGAGGCCAGCCGTTCCCCGTGTTCGAGCGCCCGCATTTCCAGCCACGGGTCGATCACCGCATGCTGGTCAGTGCCTAGGGCGATCCGGGCGCCGGCGTCGCGAAGGGCGCGGGCTGGCCCGATGCCGTCGGCGAGGTCCGCCTCGGTGGTCGGGCAGATCACTGCGGTGGTGCCCGCAGCTCCCAACAGGGTGATGTCCTCGGGGGTGAGATGGGTGGCGTGGACCGCGCTGAGTCGGTCGGTGAGCAGCCCGTGCCGGTGCAGCAGTCCGGTGGGTGTGGTGCCGTAATGCTTCAGGCAGTCGGCATTTTCTGCCGGTTGTTCCGACAGGTGAATGTGAAGGGGGACATCGGCGGGAAGGCCTGCAGCGAGGGTCCGGAGTGCCTGTTCGGGGACCGCGCGAACCGAGTGCAGCGCAGCACCGACGGTAACGAAGGCTGGCTCGAACTGTTCGGCGACGCTCCGGCGGAGGTCGGTGAACCGGCGAAGCCAGGCGTCGGCGTCGGCGTCGCCAAACCGCTCCTGGTCAGGTTTCAGTGGCGCTCCGATACCCCCGGCGAGGTAGCAGGTGTCCAGCAGGGTCAGCCGGATTCCCGCGGTGACCGCCGCGCGGCACAGGGCGAGTTCCATGGCGTGCTTGTCACCGCCGTTGATGTCACCGCGGTTGGGCCCGTAGGGTTCACCGCCCGGCTGGTGGTGAACATAGTGGAATTCGGCGACGCTGGTCCAGCCGGTGACCACCATCTCGGTGAAGACTGCCGTGGCGAGCCGTTCATAGCTGGCGGGAGTCAGTTGCCGCGCTGCGCGGTACATTTCTTCCCGCCAGCCCCAGAAGTCGCCGCCGTCGTCGTGGGTCCGTCCCCGAAGCAGCCGGTGGAAGGCATGCGAGTGGGCGTTGGCCGCGGCGGGGAAAACCACCCCGGCGAGGTCGCGGCGGTCCGCCGGCGCGGCGTCGACGCCGGCCGTCACCGCGGTGATGGTGCCACCGTCGTCGGCCTCGATGCGGACGCGCGGCTGGATTCCCCGGCCAGCGACCCAGGCCTGCTCGCACCAGAAGGTGATCACAGCAGGTCCTCCAGTACGTCGGCGAGCGCGCTGGCGGCAAGGTTTGCATCGGTGTCCTCAACGAACTCTTCCGGCGAGTGGCTGATGCCCGTCGGGTTTCGGATGTAGACCATGCCGGAGGGTACGTAGCCGGCCAGGACGCCGGCGTCGTGGCCCGCGCCGGTCGGCAGGGCGGGCACCTGGTGCTCGGAGGTGGTGCGGCGGAGGGAGTTCTGGAGCTGGCGTTGCAGGGGCGCGTCGAAGTGGACGGTGCTGCTGAAGGATTCCTCGGTGAGGGTGACCGAGCAGCCTTCGAAGGCTGCGGCCTTCTGAGCCTGGCCATGGATGGATTCCACCAGCGCCGCGGTCACCGAGTCGTCGGGGTGGCGGACGTCGAGCCAGAGGTCGACGCGGGAGGCGATGACGTTGGTCCCGCCCGGCACCGGCTGCAGGCGCCCGACCGTGGCACGGGCGTCGTCCTGGCTGGCGGCGGTCCGGCGGATAGCGAGCACGATCTGCGCGGCGACGACCATCGGATCGGCGCGGTCGGCCATCAGGGTGGTGCCGGCGTGGTTGCCCTGACCCTGGACGGTGAGCCGCCAGCGCCCGTGGCCGAGGATGGACGAGCCGACGCCAACCGGGGAGTCCAGGTCGATCAAGGCCCTGCCCTGTTCGACATGGAGTTCAATGAAGTCGCCGATGGTCCGCAGCGCTTCCTCATCGCGCCCGAGGTGTTTCGGGTCCAGCCCATGGGCGCGGCTGACGTCGGCGAAAGTGTTGCCTGCCGGGTCCTTGAGGTTCCGCACCCGGTCGGCGTCGATGGCACCGGTGAGCAGGCGCGACCCCAGACACGCTACGCCGAACCGGGAGCCTTCCTCTTCGGGAAAAACGGTCACGGCGAGGCCGCGCCGGGGTTCGACGCCGCGTTCCTTTAGTACGTCAACGGCGGCGAGGGCTGCGGCGACGCCGAGTGGCCCGTCGAACGCTCCACCCCCGGGTACCGAGTCCAGATGGCTGCCGGTGACCAGCGCGCCGGTGCGGTCCCCCGATTCGGCGTCCCACCAGCCCCACAGGATCCCATTGCGGTCGGTGCTGACCTCAATACCGAGTTTCGTGGCTTCGGCGGTGAACCATTCGCGCAACTCCAGTTCGGCCATGGAGAACACCGGCCGTGAATACCCGCCCCGAACGGAGTCGCGTCCGACGTCGGAAATGGCTCCGAGCATGTCACTTACGGTAGTCATAAAAACCTCTCCAGGGCCTGCGGGCAGAAGTGCCGGGCCGGTTGATTGTCAGTCTGCCATGGGGATACGGACCCCACGTTCCGCTGCGACGTCGGACGCGCGCTGATAGCCGGCGTCGACGTGGCGGATGACGCCCATGCCGGGATCGTTGGTCAGCAGCCGTTCCAGCTTCTCCGCAGCCAGTGGGGTACCGTCCGCCACCGATACCTGCCCGGCGTGAATGGAACGCCCGATGCCGACCCCGCCGCCGTGGTGGATGGAGACCCAGGTGGCTCCCGAGGACGTGTTCAGGAGCGCGTTGAGGAGCGGCCAGTCGGCGACGGCGTCGGACCCGTCGGCCATGGCCTCGGTCTCCCGGTAGGGGGACGCCACGGACCCGGAGTCGAGGTGGTCGCGCCCGATCACGATGGGCGCGGATACCCTGCCGTCGGCGACCAGCTGGTTGAACAGCAGCCCGGCTTTGGCGCGGTCGCCGTAGCCGAGCCAGCAGATCCGTGCCGGCAGGCCTTCGAACTCGACCAGGTCCCCGGCGGCGTCGAGCCAGCGGTGCAGGTGCTCGTTCCCGGGGAACAGCTCCTTCAGCGCGGCATCGGTAACGGCAATATCGGCGGGATCGCCGGAGAGCGCCACCCAGCGGAACGGCCCCATTCCCTCGCAGAACAAGGGCCGGATGTAGGCGGGGACAAAGCCGGGAAACTCGAAGGCCCGCGCGTAGCCGCCCTGGCGGGCCTCGTCGCGGATGGAGTTGCCGTAATCGAAGACTTCGGCGCCGGCGTCCTGGAAGCCGACCATCGCCTCGACATGGTGAGCCATTGAGGTCTGCGCCTTTTTGGTGAACCCGTCGGGATCGCCCTTCGCCTCCCGGTCCCACTCTTCGGTTGACATGCCCTCCGGCAGGTAGCTCAGCGGATCGTGCGCCGACGTCTGGTCGGTGACAATGTCGATGGTGAGCTTCCCGGCCAGGTGGCGGCGCAGCAGTTCGGGGAAGACTTCGGCGGCATTCCCGACGACCCCGACCGACAGTGCGCGTTTCTCCTCTTTGGCTGCCAGCACTTGGCGCAGGCCGTCTTCCAGGTCGGTGGCGACGACGTCGAGGTAGCGTTTGGCGGCGCGGCGCTCAAGGCGGGCCCGGTCGACGTCAACAATCAGCACCGCTCCGCCGTTCAAGGTGACCGCGAGCGGCTGGGCGCCGCCCATGCCACCGCAACCGGCGGTCAGGGTCAGCGTGCCGGCGAGGGTGGCGGTCGGGGACTTGCCCAGTTTGCGGGCGACTGCGGCGAAGGTCTCGTAGGTGCCCTGCAGGATGCCCTGGGTACCGATGTAGATCCACGATCCGGCGGTCATCTGTCCGTACATCATCAGGCCCTCGGCTTCGAGCTTCCGGAATTCGGGCCAGGTGGCCCAGTCCCCCACCAGGTTGGAGTTGGCCAGCAGGACGCGTGGGGCCCACGTGTTGGTGCGGAAGATACCGACGGGCTTGCCGGACTGCACCAGGAGTGTCTCGTCGTCTTCGAGGTCCTCGAGGGATCGGACGATGGCGTCGTAGGCTTCCCAGCTGCGTGCGGCACGGCCGGTGCCGCCGTAGACCACCAGGTCCTCGGGGCGTTCGGCGACTTCGGGGTCCAGGTTGTTCATGAGCATGCGCAGGGGCGCCTCGGTCTGCCAGCTCTTGGCGGTGAGGGTGGTGCCCCGCGCCGCGCGGATGGAACGGGTTGGGTCGTGCTGGGTGAACGACTTGCTCATGCGGATTCTCCCTGAATTTCGGTGTCTCCCGGGTGGGTGCCGCCGGGAGCGGGGGTGGCGGTGGACGTGTTGAGGATGCTGCAGGCTTCGGCTGCGACCAGTTCGCCGAGCGTGTCGGCCTGTTGCTCGCTGATGCGGTAACTGGGAACCACCACGCTGAGCGAGGCGGCGATCCGGTCACCGATCATCACCGGGGCGGCGACAGCGGTGACGTCGGGTTCAATACCGTTGCGGACCACGACGTAGCCGCATGACGGAGCCTCCCCGGCGAGGACCTTGCCGGCGGCGGTCCCGGTCAGGGGAATGCGACGACCCACCCAGCTGGTGTGTCGGACCGAGTGGGTTCCTTCGCGCACGGCAATGTAGATGCCGTGGCCGTCATCGGCGGGGACGTTCAGGTAGGCGGACTCCCCCGTCCCGCCGACCAGCCGGTCCAGGGCTGCCCCCGCCAGCGAGACCAGGGACTCGTGGCTGAGCGCCTGGGCGCCGAGCTGGACGATGCGCATCCCCGGCCGGTACCCGTCGTCGTCCTTCCGGACGAAGCCGGTGGACTCGAGGGTGCGAAGCAGTCGCAATGCTGTGGAGGCTGAGAGCGTGGCGTCCCGGGCCGCGTCGGCCAGGCTGACCACACCCCGGTCACACACGGTGCCGAGGAGGAGTAACGCGCGTTCAACGGTGCGGGTCGATGCGTCGGCCATCTGGTGCCTCCTTTTGAAGCTGGGTCTTGCATTGCTGGTCATAATGCATTTCACTTATTGAAACGCTCTTTTCATTCATTGGCAAGACTTCTTGTGAAAGCGGGTCCCAGGTGGGCAGTACCCAGACCGTCAACGTGGGCGTCGGCGCCCTTCGGCCGGACGACGTCGTCGCGGTGGCGCGGCATGGCGCCAAGGTCAGCATCCTTGAGGAGTCCATCCTCGCGATGAAAGCGTCCCGGCAGGTGATCGAGGAGCTGGTCAACGACCCCATCCCTCATTACGGCGTGTCCACCGGTTTCGGCGCCCTGGCCACCACGCATATCCCGGTAGCGCAGCGCACCCAGTTGCAGCGAAGCCTGATCCGCAGCCATGCCGCGTCCTCCGGCGCCGAGGTGGACCGCGAGGTGGTGCGCGGCCTGATGCTCGGGCGGCTCTCGACGATGGCTACCGGACGCACCGGGGTCCGCCCGCTGGTGGCCCGGACTTACGCCGCACTCCTCAACGCGGGAATCACTCCGGTGGTTGGCGAGTACGGGTCGCTGGGCTGTTCCGGCGATCTGGCCCCGCTCTCGCACATAGCGCTCGCCCTGATGGGTGAGGGGGACGTGCGGGACAACGACGGCGTCCTGCTGCCCGCCGCGCAGGCGTTGGCCGCCGCGGGGATCACCCCGGTGGAGCTACGCGAAAAGGAAGGGCTCGCCCTGATCAACGGCACTGACGGGATGCTCGGCATGCTGATCATGGCCTCGGCGGACCTCCACCGGCTCCTGAAAACCGCCGATCTCGCCGCGGCCATGAGCGTTGAGGGACTCCTCGGAACGGACAGCGTGTTTGCCGCCGATATCCACGCGCTCCGCCCCCACCCGGGCCAGATATCCTCGGCCGCGAACATCCGACGGCTCCTGGCGGGGTCGCCGCTGATCCAGCAGCATTCGGCCAGTGAACTCAGCGAACACCGCAGCACCCGGGTGCAGGACGCCTATTCGCTGCGCTGCGCCCCGCAGGTCCATGGCGCCGCGCGGTCAACGCTTGCCTACGTCGAATCGGTGGCTGCCATCGAACTGGGATCGGCCATCGACAACCCGGTGGTGACCGTTGACGGTCGGGTGGAGTCCAACGGCAATTTCCATGGCGCCCCCGTAGGGTACGCACTCGATTTCCTGGCGATCGCCGTCGCCGATGTGGCTTCCATGAGCGAACGCCGCACCGACCGTTTCCTGGACAAGGCCCGCAACCACGGTCTGAACCCGTTCCTTGCGCATGATCCGGGTGTCGACTCCGGCCACATGATTGCCCAGTACACGCAGGCCGGGATTGTGTCCGAACTGAAGCGGCTCGCAAACCCCGCCTCAGTGGATTCCATCCCCTCCTCGGCGATGCAGGAAGACCACGTGTCGATGGGCTGGTCAGCCGGTCTCAAACTCCGCCGCGCACTGGACGGGCTGACGCGGGTGCTGGCCATCGAGATCCTCACCTCGGCGCGTGCCCTGGACATGCGCGACGGCGGTCTGGCCACCTCGCGCAGTGCAGTCGGGCCGCACGCGGTGCGCGCGGCCGTCCGTCAGGTGGTCGAAGGACCTGGCACCGACCGGTACCTGGCGCCGGAGATTGAGGCGGTTCGTGTCCTGGTGGACAACGGATCTTTGCTCACCGCGGTGCAGGATGCGCTGGGCGACGCGCTGGCCTAGGCCACCTACTTTTTGGTCCGGCGGCTACCGCCGTGCCAGTCCTCCTGAACACCGGTGTCCCCGGCTGGAACGCCCAGTGCGGGGAGTTGTGGACGCTCTCTGAGGCTGCGCTTCAGCTCTGCAAACCCGGCGAAGCCAGCCAACCCGACGACGTGGTCCCACAGCTGGACTGCCCCGTCATCGCTGGGCAGACGGCTGATGACCGGGCCGAAAAACGCCACCCCCGTGGGCGGCTTGAAGTGGATGATCGGGGTGCCCACATCCTTGCCGGTGAGGGCCAGCGCTTCATCACCTTCGGACTGGATCAGGCTGTCGAACCCTGCGTCGTCGAGCGCAGCAGCCAGGTCGGCAGGCAGCCCGGCACTGGCCAGGATCTGTTCAGCGAACGCACGGGTGCCACGACGGTCCACGGCCGGATCGCCGTCGTCGGGAACCGGGTCCGATTCGAAAATGTGCTTGCCGCAGGCGGCGTAGAAGGCTCCCACCGCCTCTGGTCCCTGCTCGACGCGAGCAAGTGCGGCCACCCTGAGCAGCCGGAGCCCTGCTGTGTGCCCGGCCTCGTATTCCGGCGGGAAGTGCGAGGCATAGTCGAGGTGCGAGTTGATCAACCGTAGCGAAATGAATCGCCACTCAACCGCGTAGTCCCGCTGGCCCATCACCTGGCGGACCCATTTACTGGTCATCCAGGCGAAGGGGCAGACGGGGTCGAAATAAAAGTTGATGTCGGCGTCGCTCACGCCCCAACGTTAAAGTGCCTCTGCACGTAGGTCAACCATCATGCACCCCTTGGATGCAGTTAATTTGTACATAGCTGGTCAGGCGTTTTTACGGGTCGGGGTAGGGTCAAACTACCTGTTTTCGGGGCCCGGAACCCGGTTCCCTACGAGCTAAAGGAGTTCGACCCCATGAGCGTTGCCCCGGTGCGCAAACCCAAGCCGCAGACTGTTCTGACTGTCCAGAGCACCGAGTGGTTGACCCCAGCCATGGTGCGGGTGGTGGCGGGGGGCGAGGGGTTCACCGCGTTCGGGCGCAATGAGTTCACCGACAGGTACGTGAAGATCCATTTCGCCAGGCCCGAACTCGGTCTGGTGCCCCCGTACGATCATCAGGCACTCCGGGAGACACTCGACCCCGCCGACCTTCCCGTCACCCGGACCTACACTCTGCGCTGGGTGGACTACGCCGCGCAGCGTCTGGCCATCGACTTCGTGGTGCATGGCGACGAGGGGCTTGCCGGACCGTGGGCGGCCGCGGCCCAGCCGGGAGACACCCTGGTGGTGACCGGTCCCGGCGGCGGGTACGCTCCCGATACCACCGCCGACTGGCACCTCTTCGCCGCCGATGAAACTGCCATGCCCGCTGTGGCCGCGGCGCTGGAAACACTCCCGGCCGACGCCGTCGGGCTGGCCTTCATCGAGGTGGAAGACGACGCCGACCACCAGGACCTCACCGCTCCTCCGGGTGTTGACCTCGTCTGGTTGTACCGCCGCGGGACCACCGCGGGCGCCCTGCTGGCAGCGGCTGTGCGGCAGGCACGGTGGCGCACCGGCCGGGTGCAGGTTTTTGCACATGGGGAGCGGGAGGCCATGAAGCAGCTCCGCGATGTCTTCTTCGTGGAGCACGGCCTGAACCGCAGCCAGGTATCACTGTCGGGCTATTGGGCGCTGGGACGGACCGAGGACCGGTTCCAGGCTGAAAAGCGGGAACCGGTCGGCAAGATCCTCGACTGAGCCGTATCCGTGCCGGAGTGCACGAAGGGCTCGTGTCGGGGTCGCTAACCCGCGGGAAGCGGCTCGGGACGGGGTTTGCGCTGCAGCAAGCCCATCGCCGGCTCGACCAGGCGGGCCGCAACCGGACCGATAATCGCGGTCAGCAGCACATATGCGGTGGCCAGGGCAGCCAGTTCCCCGGTCACGGCGCCCGACGCGACAGCCAGCCCGGCGATCACAATCGAAAACTCACCGCGGGCAATCAGCGCCACGCCGGCCCGCGCACGGCCCAGCCGACCTACCCCCTGCCGCCGTGCGGCCCACCACCCCGTCCCGATCTTCGTCAGGGCGGTGATGAAGGCCAGGAGGACCGCGACGCCGAGCACCGGGGGAATCGTCGCAGGGTCGGTGTTCAGACCGAACACGACGAAAAAGATTGCTGCAAAAAGGTCCCGCAGGGGTTCGAGCAGACGGGTGGCGTTGGTGGCTGTCGCTCCCGAAATCGCGATGCCGAGCAGGAACGCGCCGACTGCGGCGGACACCTGCATTGCCGCGGCAACGCCAGCCACCAGAAGAGCCGCACCGAGCACGGTCAGGAGGAAAACCTCACGATCCTTGCTGTCCACCACCGCTGAGACCACGTTCCCGAACCGCAGGGCAATGATGAGCACCACGGTTACGACGACGAGGGAGATTCCCACCGACTGCATGCCACCGGCGAAACTCGCGCCGGCCAGGACGGTGGTCAGAATGGGCAGGTACACGGCCATCGCCAGGTCTTCGAACACGAGCAGTGACAGGATCACCGGGGTTTCCCGGTTACCCAGCCGGCCCAGGTCGGTGAGCACCTTCGCCACAATGCCGGACGACGAAATGTAGGTCACGCCACCCATCACCATCGCCCCCACCGGGCCCCAGCCCAGCAGCAGGGCGACCACGGCTCCGGGCGTGAAATTCAGGACGATATCCAGGACGCCGGAGAGCCAGGACTGCCGAAGCCCGGTCACCAGTTCTTTGGCCGTGTATTCGAGGCCCAGCATGAGCAGCAGCAGGATCACACCAATTTCACTGGCGATCTCACTGAATTCGTTGAGCCCCTCCAGCTCGATCAATCCACCGTTGCCGAAAAACAGCCCGCCCAGGAGGTAGAGCGGTATGGGAGAGAGACCAATTCGACCGGCAAGCCGTCCAAGGACACCGAGGCAGAAGAACACCGCCCCCAGTTCGATTAATGTCAGTGCGCTGCTGGCCTCCAAACCAGCCTCAGCCGCCGCTGAGGATATCGGCGGCAGCGTCCAGACCTTCGGCGGTCCCGACGGCAACGAGGAGGTCTCCGGCGTGCAGGGTGAAATCGGGTGCTGGCGATGGCTCGACCCTGCCCTCGCGCAGGGCAGCCACCACTGAGACACCGGTGCGGGTTCGCATCCTGGTTTCGCCGAGCCGGTAGCCGTCGAACGGCGACCCGCTGATAATCAGGAACTGGCGGGTGTTCACACCGGGAAGATCCCGGTGCTCTTCGGTCAGCTGGGCCACCAGTTGGTGGGCGCCGAGCAGGTTCCCCAAAGTTGCGGCTTCGTCGGCCGTCAGTGGAATGGATACCAGGCAGGCGTCCGGGTCGTCCTGCCTGGAGATGATCAGGGCGGTTTCACCATCACGCTGGGTGACAGTTCCGATGCGGCGCCCCGAGGACGTCACAATGTCTTTGCGCATGCCAATGCCGGGCAGCGGCGTCTTATCGACCTTCATAGCGCTAATTCTAGACCTGTGGGGCCCCGGCGTTTACCTCTTCCTAAAGGCGAAACGGTGGCCGTAACCGGAGCTGGATGCTTTGCTCCGCACTCCGGCCATCGGGGCCGGTCAGCCGGACGGTGATCCGATCCGGTGCCGCCGGGCTGTATACCCAGTACTCCCCCGCCCGTGAGGGATACCGCCCCACCTGGGTCCGGGTGGAGGCCGCCTCGGGGGTCGCCACCGGAACCTCCTCAAGATTGCCGTCAATGACCACCGGCCTGGGTGGCCGCCCCGGGAAAGGCCGCCCCGGGAAAGGCCCACTGGCACGGGGCCGCAGGGTCACCCGCAACCGGAACGAGCCAGCAGGAGTGGCCGCAGGAGGCGTACTGCTCTGCCACTCAGCGAGCACCCCGGTCAGGGGCTGCCGACGAGCGAGGGCGAGTCCGTTGATTTCCGGCGCCGGCAGCAGCGATCCGGGTGGGACTGTCACGGTTTCGGTGCTGGTCCGGCCCAGCGGATCGGTGATGGTCACCCTCACCTCGATGATGTCCCCGGGGTCGGCCCGGCGGAGGAGTGCCCGATAGCCGGTCGGCGCTCCGGCGAGGGCTTCAATTCGCCAGAATCCCGATCCGGTGGTGGGTTCCACCTCGGTCACCAACCCGAGTTGTTCGGAGGAGTCGATTAACGCGGCCCCGAGGGGGACGGTTGCGGCGACGGAAATCCGGTGGGTGCCCAGCGGGCTGCGCACGGCCGGGGCCCGGCTGGTCCAGCTGACCAGCACCTCCCCGGGACCGCCCGCACCGGGTGCGACGGTCAGCGCAGAGAGGTCGGGGGGCCCTGCTGGGGGTACCACCACCCAGGCGGCTGAACTCGCATCCGAGCGGTCGCCGAGGATGCCGCGGGATGGGTCGTCGCTGCTCCAGACGGTGGCCCGGTACCAGAGCCGTTTCCAGGAACCGTCAGGGACGTCGAACCCGTCCAGGGTCCGGATCCCGCCGGGCGCCGGGCCCGCACCGATGGTCCACCCGGGTGTGCTTGCGGACACGGCTGCCACGGGCGGTCCCATGGTGCCCAGTGATGCGACAGCCTCGTCCACCCGGACCCGGTGCAGTTCCACCCGGGTCACCGCTGCGCCGTCGCGCGCACCGACCAGCACCCGGGCCTTATAAACACCCGCATCCTCCACCGCATGGAGCTCAAGGGTCGGCGGGGCAGGCTGGGACCGGCGCGGAACCGCGTAGGCAAACCATTGGTCGGCCGCGTCAGGCCCGGACGGCCAGGGCGCCTCGACCTGGCCGGCGCTGACTCCAATGATCACAAAGGCGTGAATGTCGGTGGTACCGCGGGGCAGCGTTACATCGGCGGATGTCCCGGAGACCAGGGTGGCGTTGCGGCGGGTGAAGGCGCGTCTGGAGGGATCGTTGTTGAAGACGTCCTTCATCGCCTCGAGCCGTTGGGACAGTGGGGCCTCCAGATCAGCCGGTGGCAACCCGGCGTTCTGCAGTAACTTGGTCTCGGTGGATTCGTAGATGGCGTAGCCGGCCACCGACCCGGCGGACGACCAGGACAGGCGTGCATGAGATTCCCCGTTTGCGTCGGGGAGGCTACCCAGGGCCACCGTTGGCAGGGTGTTCATGACAACTGCTGGTGGGCGTGGATCCGAGGTCGTCACGACGCTGGGATCCGCCGGCCAGGCGCCCCACCGTTGGGGCAGGACCCGTTCCCTCCCGATAGCCCACAGCGCCAACCCGATATGGCCCGATGCATCAAAGTCCAGGCTGAAACCGGGAATCCGCAGACGGTATCGCCGTTCCCGCTCCCCCTGCCCCGCGGGGCCCATCTCCACCACCGCGTCGCCCGCAAGATTCAGGCCCGTCAGGGTCATCCCCCCGCCGGAGCCTTCATCGCCAACGAAGACGACGTCGGCAAACGCGCCTCCCCCGCCGAGGCTGCGCTGCAGCCCACCGGGCACCGAGGTATCGGGGGGTTGCGAACCGTGAAGCGGTGCGGCGAAGAGTCTGCCAGCAAACCGGATGGCCAGCGGCCCCCTGGCGGACCAGTCCCACAGGAACTCGACCTCCAGTTGCGCGGCAACGAGGCTCCCCGCCGTCGGGCTGCCCACCGCGGTCAGGGCGGCACTGACAATCCTGACGCCGTCGACGGCCGGTTGATCAACGGTGACTCCGGCGGAGCGCCATTTGCTCCACAGCCCGTAGAGGTCCTGATGTGCGACAGAGTAGCTCGGAGAGATACTTCCCGGATCGGTCGGGATGGGAATTTCGCGGTCGACCGCCGAAATCCTGTGCGGGGCCGGGTCCCCCTCCACCGGGGCGTCATTGATGATGCCGGGCAGCCAGCCGCCGCCCACCCGAGGGGGCAGCAAGGACGACGCCGCGAGGTCCCCCGGGCGGGACACCCGGGCGAAAGCGAAGCTGCGTGGACGAGCCAACGGGGTTGCCAGCGGCCGCTCCCACCCGGTGCGGAGGGACGTCCGCCACGGCGCGTCCCTGTCCATCGGGCGCAGATAGCCCATGGTCCGCACCAAAACCCCGGCCGGCGCCAGCGGTGCAATCCCGGGCTGCGGCGACGGGACCACCGCCGCGTAGGTGCGTTCTGCCGATTGCCCGTCAAGACCTTTCTCGTAGGTGGCTGTGACCAGGTAGTCGTAGCCGCTGCGCTCGCCGTGATCGTCCTTGGGCAGCTCATCGGGCCCGTACGCTGTGCCCATGCCGAGGGTGAGCGCGGCATAGGGATCCGCTCCGGCCGCCAGCAGCGTCATGCCCCACGGTGAGACCAGCGAGGTGGTGGGACTGCCGGGCGCCGAGCCGCCACTGGAGTTGGCCGGTGGCGGCATGGTGATGGCAATGGTCCGCCCAGCGTGCTCCTGCGGCGGGTGGGAGTTCGAGATGACCGCCAGGTGGTGCACCAGCGAGGCGTTGGCGTCATCGATGACCGCCGTAAAATCCGGTTCCTGCCAGCCGGGCGCGGTGATTCCTGCCGTGAGGTGCGGGTCCCAGCCCGACGACGGCGCGCCGCGTTCCAGCCGCTGTCCGGCAGCCGTGACGGGGTCGGTGAGTGCCGGTGCAGGGCCAGAGGCGTCCACCAGCATGCCCTGCGGGTGGCTGCCGTAGGCGGTCCCCGCCCACCGTGCACTGTCAACGGGCAGACCCACATGCTCCAGTTCCTCCCACCCCATTCCCTCGTCATACTGGGCCAGGTCGGTGCCCAGAATCGACTCGATCACAATGCCGGGGTCCACCAGGAGGCCGTCCATCGCCCCGGCACCAATCTGGACGGCTCCGGCCCCCGGCTCGAAACGCCTGACAGCCACGGCGCCTGAGGTGGTGGGCCAGCCGGCAAAAGCGTAGATGTAGCCGGCAGCGCCGCTGAGGAACAGGTGGGCGGTCACCAGCCGGGTCCCGTGCCAGGTCACCAGGGTACGCCCGCCCAACGAGGGGATGACGACCGCACGGAAGGTGAAGTCGGTGCGTTCGGCGCGCATGGCCGGCCGGCGCCAGACGCTGAACGGCCGGCTGGGTATGCCGATCTCCTGGTTGGTCAGCCACCGTAGCTGCACGTTCGCCGGCCTGACCTTGAGGGTGCGTGAATACTCTTTCAATCCGCCAAGGGTGCGGGCGTGAACCGCCCAATTGATGGCGACGCCCTCGGCCTGGAACCGGCGGGAATTGAATACGTAGCTCATGATCAGTCAGTCTCTTCCCACGGCGCGGAGGTGAGTTGGAGGTCGGCGATGGTAAACGCACTATCTGCGGCCGCCGGGCCGTCGAGATACGTCTCGGGTTGCGCGAGACGGGCCAGGACCAGGGTCAGGCGCTTGCCGCGGGACCCTGGTTTGAGGGAGACCAGGGCACGCTGGCCGCCCGGCCCCATCACCATCCGGTCCACGACTGCGCCAGCGCTGGGCCTCTCAGCGAGCTCCAGCCACCTGCGCTGCACCATCTTGTAGCGGCGGTTGCCGGCTACCGCCGAATCCACCTCTTCGACTGCCACCCCACGACTACGCCACATTGGCTCTGACGCATCGATGAGGACAGCTGCCGGTTGGGGGACCGAGCCCGGCGCCGCAGTTTCCCAGAACACCACAATCTGACCGGATTTAGGCACGCCCATCGGCTCCAGCCCCGCCGCAGTGAGCGCCTGGTCAAGTTCGGCGCCTTCCGGAGGGCGCGCCGCGAAGGATGCGGCAACGGTCTGCAGCGCCGCCGGCGCAGCGTACCGGTGCACAATCTTGGCGTCGGCGAACGACCCACTGAACTCTTCGACCGAGGCGTAGGCGCCGGTGCTGAAGGAGCGGCGCCAGATCACCTCACCCTGCGCGCCGTCGGGCGCCGTCAAATCGGCGGTTTCCACATCCATGATGTAGTCGGTGTAGCTCTCAAGTTCCACTCCCACGGTTTCCACCGAGTGCCTGACGCGTTCCTCATCCACGGGGATGCAACTGCCGGTCAGTACCCCAGCCAGCGCCTGCTCCCAGGGTGATAGGACCGCCGCCGCGACGAGCTCCGGGTTGTTGCCTCCGGCTGCGGTCCAGGGCCGCAACACCAACGGGTGGACGAAGCCGGGTTTCGCCTGGATGGGGCGGAAGGCTGAGGACCGCAACCGCACCTGAAGCCGTTTGCCGTAGGCCGCGAACATCCTGACCACGTTGGTGGTGCCGAAAATGATCTTGATGGGTTCCCCGGTGGGAAAGTGCTGCTCACCCTCCTGCGGGGTGCTGCCGAGGATCCAGGGGTCGAGTCGCCGGGGTGGCAGATTGTCGGTTCTGAAGAAGAACTGCTGCGGGGAACTGGCGACGTCGACGGCCGTTCCATCGGTCCCGTCGGGAAGGACGGGTCGAGCCTGCACGGAGTACCCAACTGTTGCGCGGTAGACGGTGTCGGGGTGGAGCAGCGCGTGGTCGTCCGTGTCGCCGCCGAGGACATTGGCGACCGCGGCCTGGCGGGAGTCACGTTCGGTCTGGTCCCAGTCGAAGCGCAGGAACTCGGCGGTCCGGGTCAGTTCGGTGCCGGCCAGATAGTAGCCGCGGGCGTCGAGGCGCTCGTTGATTGAATCCTCGGGTGGCATCCCAATCTGAAGGTGGTCAGCCTTCACGCCGCCCTTAACCTCAACGACGACGGGGAAGTACCCCAGCCGGGTCATGGCCGTGGCTTGCTGGCTGAGCAGGAACGTGTCCGCACCCCAGGGTCCGGCAGCGTCGGTCCAGCGGGCGGGGAGAGTGGTGACGGCGGGGGTGACAACGTCCCTGGAAAGTTCATTTTCCTCGGCGTCAAAGGCACAGACCACGAGTCCGCCCTCCAGCAACTCTCTGCGCACCAGCAGATACAACACCACCGCGGTGAAGGGGCCGGTGCGCAGCACCACCGCATTATCGAGTGGCCCCGGCTGGAATCCCGCGGCTTTCCAGCCCTCGTGGATGTCTTGTTTCCGCTCTTCGTCACCGTGGTGCATGGGGTCACGGGCGTCGTAGACGGGTGCAGCGAGCGCCCGGCTGGAACATTTGGCGCGGCCCTGCTTGATCGGAACACCATCCAGCAGTTGCGCCCGGTGGACGGTGAGGTCGGGGTCCGGGTTGGTGACCACATCGCCCCAGTCGACGCGAGGCAACACCGTTTCCTCTGGCTCCTTGCCTCCGAGGGCCGCGAGGACCGGGTTGTTGGCCTCGACTGATCCGTCCAGTTCGGGACGACGGGTGTCCGCCCGGTTGGCTTCCCTGACCTCCGGGCAGGTCACGGCGAGCCCCTCAACCTGGGCGGGGACGACGGCGAGGAGACTGTCGACCGAGAAGTCGCCCGAGCGCCAGCGCTCGGTCACGGTCAGGTGGTTGTCCGGCGGTATCGACCGGTGGCTTCCCGGCGGGTCCGGCCAGGGCAGCCCGGTAAGGTGCCAGCCGGCCTCGGATGGCCCCAGGGGTTCGCCGAGGAAAGTGAACAGGACCGACGTCGGCGGGGCAATGGGATCACAGATGGTTCCCCAGCTGTCGGTGACCGTCTCCTCGAGCGAGTACCCGGTTTCGACTGCCTTGGGGGTTCCCTCCGGGAGCCAGCTCAGGAGCGCCAGTTGGGCCGACAGGGCCGTGTCGCCACTTTTTTGTTCCCACCAGGTAGCCGGTGTCGATCCGTCGGTGAATCCCCCCGGCAGCACACCGCCGTCGGGGCCCACCGGGTCGAGCTCCACTGAGGTCAGGGTGAATTTATAGGACGCGGATCCTTTCTTGACCCATCCCCCGGGAGCGACTCCGGTGCTGCCGGCCAGCACCTCGCCCTTGAACCGAACTGCCGGATCGGCGACCGGGGGCAGGTTCATCATGAGTACCGGAATGGCGTCCAGGGGAACACCATTCTCGGGGTCCACCGCGGCCAGGGATTCGGCGGCGTCGGCCAGGCCGCTGTCGATCGGTTTGTCGACGCCTGAGCCCTGGACTAGCGCCGGTGACCTGCCCACCAACTTGAGGATTTCGACCAGCGGCGGCGGGGGCGGGGTCTGGATCGCCGTCTCGCCAAGTTCAAAAGTGACGCAGCCCTGCACGGAGAAGAACAGGAACTTCACCCGTCCGCAGATCTCGCCGCTGATGCGTGACACCTTGGCCGGGTTGCCGCCGATCATCTTCTCCCCCACGAAGACGTCCAGCTTGGCCCAGGCGCTCACCTCAATGATGAAGAGGTGAAGGCTGCCCCGGACATACAGGATCCCGGCGAGGCAGAACGGGTCGAACCCCACCACCGCATCAAAGCCGGCAGCGAGTTCGGCGTAGAGGCCGCTACTGCGGTCCCCCCATTCAAACGAGACGTGGAGGCCGGTACCGATGGAGAATCCGTAGACTTCGGGCAGGTTGTCCAGGGCAAGCCCGTTGCCGGAGAGCATCAGGTAGCCCGTGCCGTCGAACACCTCAAGGATGTTGGCGTGGATGGGGCTGCGCTGCCGGCCGAGGTACAGGTGCCAGTCCGCCACATCGGTGAAGTTGAAGAAAGCTTCGACCGGGATATGGAGTTCCAGCAGCGGTGAGATGTCGAAGTCAATGGAAATGCCGATGGTGAGAGTCCCGCGCCCCATGTCGAGGTCGATGACGGCCAGGAAGGTGCCTTCGGCGTTGCCGCCCAGGTTCGGCATCACGGCCAGCAGCTTCGCCTTCATGATCAGCAGTAGCCGCGGGCCGGGCAGCTCCAGCATGATCAGGCCCTTGAGATTGAAGATGACGCTGCTGCCCATGGTGCCGAGGATTGCGCCAACACCAAAGGCCCAGGTGTTGACCTCGGGCTTCCAGAACTCCAGGTTCAAGGGGTTTCCGCCGGTGGCCCGGAGCCAGGCCAGTGCGGGTGCCATGTCGGAGGTGTCGATGTCGGTCAGGTCGCGTGCGTAGTTCATGGCGAACAATCCCATGAAACCGTAGATCCCCAGGCCGCTCTGCCCCAGCGGGATGGCGACCGGGAACTCGACCTCAAGTGCGACGATCACGCCGGTGGCCGGTCCGCCGTCCTCCTCGCTGATGTTCGCCACCCCCACCCCTGCGGCGATCCGCACCGACACGGGAACGATGGTCAGGTCGAGCTGCCCCTTTATCTCGCTGTCGTTCATTTCCAGGTAGCCTTTGCCAGCGATGGCACCCGGAATGTCGATGGAGGCGCCGAAAGCGGTGATCGCGAAACTGAACGGTTCGAAGGCAACCCGCAGCCGGGCCCGGTCGATGCTGACGACGCCAAGGTCGACGGCGAAACCCAGGTCAATCTCGAAGATGAGGGGATTGTTGCGTGCCACCCGTGCGCCGAGTACCTGCAGGAGCTCGCCGAGCGGTTCGGCAATCTTCAGCCCGCCGGGACCTGCCACCTCGATGGAATAGCCCTTCGCTGCGTCAAACACCGGCCGGAACTGGAACGGCTGACCGGCAGCGCCGTCCCCGAGCCTGATGCCCACCGCCTTGTAGCGTACCGAGAGCGGGGCCTCACGGGTGATCTCGACGAGACCAGCGATGTCCATCGAGATGGCCGCCTCGACGTCGAAGAGCACCACCAGTTCATTGGCGCCGGGGACAGCGTTGAGCAGGATCTCGCCGCCGTGCCACACCACCCTTTCGGTCTTAACAATCTCCGAGGAAGCAATGCCCGCCGGGATGGCGAGCATCGCGGCGGTGACCCCCATCTGGACGATGGCCCCCTCGTTGGCGACCGCCCCTGCCGTCTCGGAGAGCAGCGGCATCAGGACCACTGTGGCGCCGAAGAAGTCCAGCCCGAACTCCGGTGCCTGCAGCGCCTCTCCCGGCCGGATCCCCCACAGGTAGAGTCCGTCGGTGTCCTGGGGGTGGGCCCCATACTGGGCGGTCATCCTCACGGAGCCAACAGCCTCGTCGATTTCGATCAGGAACCGGATTCTGATGATGCCGTCGGCGGGGTTGCGGCCGATGGCCCGGGCCGCGCTGAGCTCGCTCCCCGGGGTCATCTGCCCGGCTAGCCGGTTCTCGGCGGCGGTCTGGATATCGAACTCTCCGAACACTTCGCAGGAGACGAAAGTGTTCCTGACGATTCTGACGACTGTGCCCAGTTTCCGGAACCAGGAAGGCGGGTTGGTGCGGGTGCCGGGGTCGGCGTCGGGGGTGGTCAGATCGGTGCCGGGGCCGGTGGCTTCCTCCCGCCACAGTTCCGCCGTGACCAGCGTGTCCCCGGTGCTCACTGGCGGCCAGGTCGCTTCCGCTTTCCAGAAGGTCCGCCGGACGTCGAGGGCTGGCCCCTGCCCCGTCCACCCCGACATGTCGGCGGCAGCGGTGATCACCGGGTTCCTGCCGGTGAGTGCGGGCTCCTGGCAGAGCCGTTCGATGCGAAGTTGGAGGGCATCGGCGCGGCGCCGGGCAAGCCGTTCGTTGTATTGGCGGACCGTGGGTGTGTCGGTGCCCTCGAAACTGGCGTACCCGCTGATGGAGATGGGGTGCCCGGCGGGGAGCGCCGCGAGGAGCGGGCGGAGCGTGTCGTCGGAGTCGGTGCCCTGCGTCCAGGGGGTGGCGGCACCCGCATTGGGTGCCGGGGCTGACCGGCTTGGCGCCGCGGATTCGGCTCCCGGGTCCGGTGTGTCAAAGCGGTAATAGGCGGTGGCAGCCCCCACGGTGGTGGTCCCGGGAAGCCTGGCCTGTACCGAGAAGCGTTGGCCCGGGCCGACGTTGACGGACAGCGTAGCCCCTGTCGTTGGCGCACCGCCGTCGACCCGCCATTCGGTGGTGGCCGCTGTTGCCGTGTCGACGTCGAGAGTGAGGACAACCGTCGTCGTCGTGCCCGCGACGGTTTCAGAGTCGACGCGCAGGCGCGGCGAGGCGGCCGGGACGGTACCCGTGGTGGTGCTGACGGTGCGAAGCTGGGCGTTGGTACCACCGTCCGGGACCGTGGCGAGGGCCGACGTCGTCAGGGTGAGGGTGGCGGTCTGTGGAGTGCCGCTGGTGTCCCTGACGGTGATGACGATGTTTCGGCTCGCGTCGGTGGAGAGATCGATGTCGGTGACCCTGCCGGCCGGCTGTGCGACGCCGTCGACGGTGATGGTGAAGGTGTAGGGGGCCAGCCCGCCTTCAACGTCGGCAACCATCCGGGTGAGAGGGGGCAGGGTGACGGTGCGGGTGCCGCCGGTGCCGACCGGCGAGTAGCAGCGCCCGGCCGCATCGTAGAAGCGCGCCCCGAGTTTGAGGGCTCCTGCGCCCTGGTAGGCGACGGTCAGGTCGAAGTCGCCGGACACCCCGGAGGTCGCTCCGAAGCCGATGAGGAGGTTCTTGGCACCGGCGTCGACGCAGAGGTCGCGGGCGCCGTTCGGAGCCACGAAGAGCCGGATTTCGGGGAGATAAAGGCCCTGCCATTCGGCGCCGAGGTTGAGCAGGTCGAGGACGTCGGGTGGGGTGGCGTCACCGGAGAGATCGAGCATGCCGGAGCGGAATCCGAAGCCGACCACGTCGGTGGACCCGATGAACGCGAACGGAGGCTGCATGGTGACGAAGGAGGCAATGGCGGGATCGTCGGTGCCGGTGTCGCCGAGACCCAGGAACCTGGCGTCGGTGCCGCCGTCGTCGCCGAAGATCTGGAAGTCGACGTCCGGCAGGGTGAACGTGACGTCAGGATTCTGCGGATCCGGGACCAGCTCCCCCGGGCTGGGATGCTTGGCTCCGCGCAGGAACGGGGCTTTCAACACAATATTGCTCAGGCTCAGGTCGAGGGTGAAGTCCTCCCCGCCCAGTCCCGGGACCTGCAGTTCGAAGGTGAGGGTGGTGTTGCGGACGTCAATCCACGAGTTTTCACCGAAGGCGTCCTCTCCACCTGCGGTCGCGGCGGGGGTCCAGACCAGTCGTTTGCTGACGACGTCGACGCCGAGTTTCAGCCCGGCGGCGAAGGACACCGAGCCGGTGACGGTCACACCGCCGGGGTTCGAGGGGGTTTGCTGATCGTCGACGGTGAACTCGTCGAGGGCTTCCCCGAAATCCCCGAGCTCCGTGCCATCACCGAGCAGGGGTGTGAGTGTATCCAGTAGTGAAGGCATTGCCCAGCTCCTCAGCGGATATCCAGCACGTCAGAATGGAACGATTATGGACCCGCAGTAGAAACTCGACAACCAAAACTCTTGGTTATTTAAAACGTATGTGTTAATTTATTCGATTGTATTTTTGGGCCGGCCCTTTGGGGTCGGGTTTAGCGGGTCGGGTTTAGCGGGTCGGGCGCAGCGTGTCGGCCAGCAGCGGGAGGTTGCTCTCCTCGCCCAGGATCAGTGCGGCCGCCAGTTCAGCAATCCCCGACGACGTCTGGAAACCGTAGCCGCCCTGGCCAGCCAGCCAGAAAAACCCGGCGGCTTCGGGATCAAACCCGACCACCGGCAACCCGGCTTTGGTCGAGGTTCGCAGCCCGGTCCAGGCGCGGTCGATTGAGGTGATTCCCAGGGTGGTCGCCTCATTCAACCGGTGCAGTAACGCCGTCAGGTCGGCGGCGACCGGTTGGGCGTCCTCGGGAACGCTCGGCACCGATTCGCAAGGCGAAATCAGTGCCCCTGCCCCTTCGCGCCGGAAATAGAAGCTGTCGTCGGCGGCCGCGACCATCGGTGTTCCCGGTGCCAGCTCGCCGGTCATGCGCACGACGGCGGCGGTCCGGCGGTAGGGCCGGAGCCCCTGGATTTCCACTCCGGAGATCACCGCAACCTCATCGGCCCACGCCCCCGCGGCGTTCACGAGGACCGCTGAATGAATGGCGTGCGCGCCGGCCCCGACATTCCACCCGTTTTTCAACTGTTGGGCCGAGTGGATCTTGGCCCCGGTAAGGACCGTGACACCGGCGCCGAACGCTACCTGCCGGTGGTGGTCGATCAGGGCAGCGGAATCGAGCCCCACCGAGGTGGTGTCAATGCCCGCGGCGGCGAACGTTTCCGGCCGGAGCTGCCGGCACAGGGACAGCGCTTCCTGGTGGCTGATCGCGGTCATGGCGCCACTGGAGCGTTCAGCGACGTCCTGCTCGGATCCGATCAGCATGAAGCTGCGCGGCGCAAGGAGTTGGAGGTTGTGGTCTTTTTCGGTGGTGCGCAGCAGGTCGAGGGTGCGATTGGTGAGCTGCTGCACCGCGGGAGGTCCGTAGCTGGGGATGAGTTGCCGGGCTGATCTGGAGGAGGCGTGGTAGGCGAGCTCCTGTTCGGCCTCCACGAGGACCACCGTGCAGTGCCCGGCGAGCCGCGAGGCCAGGGACAACCCGGCGATGCCGCCACCGACAATCAGAACATCAGCGTTGAGTGCCATGCCTGCAGCCTACCCGGCGGCCCGGGTCGATTCCGGGAGGACAGCAGTTCGGTGAGCAATACGGACGCCGGGGGCGTGTCACCGAACCGGGTTCACGACGCCGGCCGGGCTTGCTGGGTGCCGGGGCTGGACAGTTCGCTGGCTAGGTGGCGGCCGCGACGTCGTCGCGCGCCCCGATGAACGCCTGCACACACGCCTCGATGTCCTCGGCGCTGTGGGCGGCGGACAGCTGCACCCGGATCCGGGCGGCACCGCGAGGCACCACAGGAAAACTGAACGCCGTAACAAACACGCCGCGAACCAGCATGGCGTCGGCGGTCTTGGCCGCCAGTGCGGCGTCGCCGAACATCACCGGGATGATCGCGTGCTCGCCGTCGAGCAGTTCGAAGCCTTCCTCGGTCATCCGGCGCCGGAACAGTGCCGAGTTTTCCTCGAGTTGCGCCCGCAGGTCGGCGCTGTTCTGGACCAGGTCGAGGGCGGTGAGGGTGGCGGCGACGATTGACGGTGCCAAAGAGTTCGAGAACAGGTACGGCCGGGCACGCTGGCGAAGGAGCGCGACGATCTCGGCGTGCGCTGCGACGTAGCCGCCAGATGCCCCGCCCAGTGCCTTCCCGAAGGTACCGGTGTAGATGTCCACCCGGTTGGAGACTCCGGCGTGCTCGGGCGTGCCGGCTCCGGTTTGGCCCATGAAGCCGACCGCATGTGAATCATCCACCATGACCATCGCACCGTACTGCTCGGCGAGGTCGCAGATGGCCTCCAACGGAGCGAGGTAACCGTCCATCGAGAACACCCCGTCGGTGACGATCAGGGTCCGGCGGGCTCCTGCGGCCTCCTTGAGCTTCGCTTCCAGATCGGTCATGTCACGGTTGGCGTAGCGGTACCGCTGGGCCTTGGACAGTCGGATGCCGTCGATGATCGACGCATGGTTCAGCGCATCAGAAATCACCGCGTCTTCGGCAGTCAACAGGGACTCGAAGACCCCGCCGTTGGCGTCGAAGCACGAGGAGAACAGGATGGTGTCTTCGGTGCCAAGGAATTGTGACACCCGGGCCTCGAGTTCCAGGTGGAGATCCTGGGTGCCGCAGATGAACCGGACGGAGGCCATACCGAACCCGCGGTCATCGAGCGCCTGTTTCGCGGCGGCGATGATGTCCGGGTGATCGGCCAATCCCAGGTAGTTATTGGCGCAGAAGTTCAGTACCCGCTGGGGGGCGCCGTCGAGCGTTGCCGCTTCAATATGGTTGGACTGCGGGGAGGAAATCCGCCGCTCATTCTTGAACAGACCCGCGCTGCGGATACCGTCCAGCTCCTCGGTCAGCTGATCCTGAATGCTCGTGTACATGATGCTCCTTAGAATCCGGTCCAGTCCAGGACCACTTTGCCGCTGGCCCCGTTGCGTGCTGTATTAAAGCCCTTCTGCCACTGCGACGCGGGCAGGGTATCGGTAACCACGCTAGAGATCGCCTGCTGCAGAATTGGGTTGGACTGCAGCATGGCGCTCATGGCGTACCAGGTTTCGAACATCTCGCGGCCGTAGATGCCCTTCAGGGTGAGCATGTGCGTGACCATCTTGGCCCAGTCGATGGTGATATCGGCTGACGGCAGCCCGAGCATGGCGATCCGGCCGCCATGGTTCATGTTGTCGATCATCTCCGGCAGGGCCGTGGGGTGGCCGGACATCTCCATGCCGACGTCGAACCCTTCCCTCATCCCGAGCTGGCGCTGCGCGTCAACGATCCGGGTGGTGCTGACGTTCACGGCCAGGTCAGCGCCGACGGTGAGTGCCAGATCGAGCCGGGGCTGGAAGACGTCGGTGACGGCAATGTAGCGAGCGCCGGCGTGGCGGGCGACGGCGGCAGCCATCAGTCCGATTGGTCCGGCCCCCGTTATCAGCACGTCCTCGCCGACGAGGGGGAAACTCAGGGCAGTGTGGACTGCGTTGCCGAAGGGGTCGAAAATGGCGCCCAACTCCGGGGTGATGCCTGCGGGGTGCACCCAGACGTTCGGTTCAGGTATCACCACAAACTCGGCGAAGGCGCCGTCGCGCTGTACGCCGACGCTGGCGGTCCTGATACACATTTGACGGCGACCGGCGCGGCAGTTGCGGCACGTTCCACAGACGATATGGCCTTCACCGGAGACCCGGTCGCCCACCTTGACGTCTCGCACGCCGTTGCCGAGTTCAACCACTTCACCGTAGAACTCGTGCCCCGGAATCAGGGGTGCGTTGATGGTGCTGGCGGCCCATTGGTCCCAGGACTCGATGTGAAGATCGGTGCCACAGATCCCGGTGGTCATCACGCGGATCTTGACTTCGCCGAGGCCCGGCGTCGGTTCGGGCCGGTCGACCAGTTCGAAACCGGGGTGCGGACCGGACTTGTAAAGCGCCTTCACTGAGGGGTTCCTTCCACCCGCACACGGTAGGTTAGCGTGGTACGCCCCGGCGCGTGCAGTTCATCCTGGACGGTGCTGTGGCACCATCGTCAGCGTATCAGCCGGGTTCCGGGAAAGCCGGGTTGCGGCTGGCTAGTCCTGCAGCGCCACGCACATCACCGATGCGTCGTCCGCTGTCTCGCCGATCTCCTGCTGGGTAATGCGCAGGGTCAACATGAGCTCTTGTGCACCACCGGGGGTGCTGACCGCATCGAGGAAAGCCTCGGGGCCCGCCACCAGGCCCAGATCGACTGCCCGCCAGGCACCATCCGAAGCGAGCGCCACGGTGTGCGCTTTCCCTACTGTCACCAGTCTGGCTCGCTCGGCTGCTTCGGGTTCCCGCCGGGCCACCCAGACGCCGTGCTCGGTATTACGGTCCCGCCGGGCCTGCAGGTGGTCGGCGCGTGTTCCGGTGGGTTCGCTGATCGGAACTCCAGCGTGCAGCCAACTTCCGTCGTACCGGCGGGCCACGACGTGGCAGTCGGCGAGGCTGAGCACCTGGACGCCGTCGTCGTCGGCGGTCACCAGGGAGACCGCAGCGCTGGGGAAAAAGTGGGACCGAGCGCCGACCAGCCGCTGCCCGAGCGCATCAACGGTTTTCAGTGCCGCGGCCAGAACCTCGCGGGGATCCGCGGGGCCGGCGTGTTCAGCCAGCGCGAGGTTGAGGACCTGCGCGTACCAGGACGGGTTGGATGCCCCGGGCAGGTCGATCTCTGCCAGCAGGGACGTGGCGCCGTCAATCATCCACGCGGCGTTGCGCCGGTAGCCGCAGGCGTCTTCCATGATGTGGTTATCGCCCTCGGTCTGGACACGGGACAGGTGGGTCCAGACCGGCTTCTCAGCGCTCACCGTCGGCCAGCCTGTTCGCCACGAGGATCCTTTCAGGGAGAAACGGTGAGCAACCTGGACGTTCGCAGAGGTAATGTTGCCCCCTTTTTGTCCAGATTGCCCACCTCAATTGGGAGCGGCGGGTTAGCCCTCGACGCCGAGGCGCTGCAGGATCAGTTCCCGCACCCGACCGGCGTCGGCCTGGCCGCGGGTGGCTTTCATGACGCCGCCCACGATCGCGCCGACAGCCTGCACCTTGCCGCCGCGGATCTTGTCGGCGACATCGGGCTGGGCTGCCAGTGCTGCATCGATCGCCTCAAGCAGCGGACCGTCGTCGGACACGACCGCCAGCCCGCGGGCCTCGACCACCTCGGTGGGTGTGCCTTCGCCGGCGAGGACGCCGTCGAGCACCTCCCGGGACAGCTTGTCGTTGATCTTGCCGGACTCGATCAGCGAGTTCAGTTCGACGATCAGCTCGGGGGTGACACCCAGCTCGGACGGCTCGACGTCGGCCACCTTCGCCCGGCGGGAAATCTCGCCCATCCACCATTTACGGGCGACGGCGGGTTTGACCCCGGCAGCGATGGTGTCCTCGATGGAGGACATCACACCGGCGTTGACGACGTCACGGAACTCGGCGTCGGAGTAGCCCCAATCCTGCTGCAGCCGTTTGCGGCGTTCGGCCGGTGGCTCGGGCAGTTCGGAGCGGAGCCGCTCGATCCACTCCTCGGTGGTGACGATAGGCACCAGATCGGGTTCGGGGAAATAGCGGTAGTCGTCGGCGTCGGACTTGGGACGGCCCGACGTCGTCGAGCGGGTGTCCTCGTGCCAGTGGCGGGTTTCCTGGATGATGGCGATCCCGGAATCGAGCACCGCTGCGTGGCGCTGGATCTCATACCGGACGGCGTGCTCGACGGCGCGCAGCGAGTTCACGTTCTTCGTCTCGGTGCGGGTGCCGAATTTCTCCTGCCCCTTGGGCTTGAGGGAGACGTTCGCGTCACAGCGGACGTTTCCGCGTTCCATTTTGGCGTCAGACACGCCAAGGTTTTTGACGATCTCGCGGATCGCAGCGACGTACGCCTTCGCCAGTTCGGGAGCGCGGGCATCGGCACCGACAATCGGCTTGGTGACAATTTCCACGAGGGGCACTCCGGCGCGGTTGTAGTCCACAAGGGAGAACTCGGCGCCCTGGATCCGACCGGTGGAGCCACCCATGTGGGTCAGCTTTCCGGCGTCCTCTTCCATATGGGCGCGCTCAATCTCGACGGTGAACACGGTGCCGTCAGCCAGCTCAATGTCAATGGACCCGTCATAGGCGATCGGGTCCTCGAACTGGGAGGTCTGGAAGTTCTTCGGTGTGTCCGGGTAGAAATAGTTCTTCCGGGCGAAGTAGCACTTCTCGGCGATCTTGCAGCCCAGCGCCAGCCCGATCTTGATGGAAGACTCCACCGCCACCCGGTTCACTACCGGCAGCACACCCGGCAGACCAAGGTCCACCGGGGTGACGTTGGTGTTGGGGGTGTCACCAAACGCGTTGGGTGCCGAGGAGAACATTTTGGTCTGGGTGTTCAACTCCACATGGACCTCGAAGCCCAGCACCGGATCATACTTCTCGAGGGCTTCCTCGAAGGTCAGAATGTCTTCAGTTGCCATAGCCATCAGTTGGTTCCTCCTGCAGTGCTAGTCTCCACGCGGTCGGCTGCGCCGCCGGACCGCAAAGCGTCAGGCCTCAGCTCCGGAGCGCGATCCAGCAGCGGACCGCCCCAGCTGGCTTCGAGCAGTGATTCCAGCACCGCGCCCACCCGGTACAGCCGGGCGTCCTGGCGAGCGGGAGCCAACAGCTGGATACCGACGGGCAGCCCATCCTCGTCGGCAAGGCCGCCGGGCAGGGACAGCCCGGGTATGCCTGCCATGTTCGCTGGGATAGTGGCGACGTCGTTCAGGTACATGGCCAGCGGATCGTCGAGCTTCTCCCCCAGCTTGAAGGCAGTGGTCGGCGAAGTCGGGGAGATCAGGACGTCGGCCTGCTTGAAGGCCGCATCGAAGTCCCGCTGAATCAGCGTGCGGACCTTCTGCGCCGAGCCGTAATAGGCGTCGTAGTAGCCGGCGCTTAGCGCATAGGTGCCCAGGATGATGCGCCGTTTGACCTCGTCACCGAAGCCTGCGGCACGCGTGGCGCCCATGACACGTTCGATGGTGGGTGCGCCGTCGGGCACCACCCGAAGACCGAACCGGACGCCGTCGTACTTGGCAAGGTTTGAGGACGCCTCGGAGGGCATGATCAGGTAATAGGCGCCCAGCGCGTACTCGAAATTGGGGCAGGACACCTCGACAATCTCGGCGCCCGCACCACGGAGCAGTTCCAACGATTCCTGGAACCGGGTCAGCACACCGGCCTGGTACCCCTCGCCCTGCAGTTCCTTGATGACGCCGATGCGCATGCCGTCAACGTTGCCCATTCGGGCAGCCTCGACGAGCGCGCCGAGAGGGTCGGTGAGGGAGGTGGAGTCGTTGGGGTCGTGACCGCCAATGACCTCGTGGAGCAGCGCCGAGTCCAGCACGGTCCGTGAAACGGGGCCAATTTGGTCCAGCGACGACGCCATCGCGATGGCACCGTACCGGGAAACTCCGCCGTAGGTCGGCTTCACGCCGACCGTGCCGGTGACAGCGCCGGGCTGGCGGATGGAACCGCCGGTATCGGTGCCCAGCGCGAGCGGCGCCTCGAAAGCGGCGACGGCGGCAGCTGAGCCACCGCCCGATCCGCCGGGGATGCGATCCAGATCCCACGGGTTACGGGTGGGGCCATACGCCGAGTGCTCGGTGGAGGAGCCCATGGCGAACTCGTCCAGGTTGGTCTTGCCGAGGATGGGCATACCCGCGGCCCGGAGTCGGCGGATCACCGTGGCGTCGTAGGGGCTGTGCCAGCCTTCAAGGATCTTCGAGCCGGCGGTGGTGGGCTGGCCCTTGGTGACGATGAGGTCCTTGACCGCGATCGGAACGCCGGCCAGCGGGTGGAGGTCCTCGGACTTGGCACGAGCCTGATCCACTTCGGCGGCGACTGCGAGCGCCTCGTCGGTGTTGACGTGCAGGAAGGCGTGGACGCCGTCGTCGCCGCCGTCCACGTGGGCAATCCGGTCGAGGTGAGCCTGGGTGGCTTCAACGGCCGAGATTTCCCTGGCAACGAGTTTCTGGGCGAGCGCCGCGGCGCTGAGCCGAATCAGTTCAGTCATGGGTTACTCCCCGTCCAGGATGGCTGGGACCTTGAAGCGTCCGTCAGCGTTGTCGGGTGCACCGGAGAGGGCTTCCTCGTTGGTGAGGGTCTCCCCGATCACGTCTTCGCGGTACACGTTGCTCAGCGGAATGGGGTGGCTGGTGGTGGGGATGTCATCGCCTGCCACCTCGCTGACCCGCTTGATCGAGTCAACAATTACTGCCAGCTCACCGGTCATCCGGTCCAGCTCTTCGGCGCTCATGTCGATGTGGGCAAGCCGCGCCAGATGCGCAACGTCCTCACGGTTGATCTCAGCCATAAATCTCCCATGGTCAATGAATTGGTGTTTGGTTCCAGTCTACGTGCGGTGCACGCCCCGACCGATTCGGCCTGGCACTTGGAACACTGCGGTTCAGGCTCCGGGCAAGGGTGGGGCGGTGGCCTGGTAGGTGTGGCCGGTGGGTGTGGTGACGCGGAGGGTGTGGCGGGATCCTGGATGTGGTCCTGCTGTCCAGCCGGGTTGTTCCTTGGTGTGGTTGCAGGCTTCACAAAGTCCTGCCCCGTTCGCCACCGAAGTAGGTCCATCATTGTGCCAGGGGATGATGTGGTCGTAATGCCGGATCGGCGCGTCGCAGTAAGGGGTGCGGCAGGTGGCGTCGCGGGCGCTGATGAACCTGCGTTGCGCCGGGGTGAAGAGCCGGGCTTTGGAGTCCATGGCCACCAGGTCTGCGGTTGTTGGGGCTGTGTAGAGGCGACGAAGCCACACTTCGAAGGTCGGGAGCCCTTGGTCAGAGTGTTCCTCAGAGCCGTGCGGTGTCAAAGATCTGTTGCCGCTCCGTGAAGGCGAAGGTATCGCACCGGGGTGGATGAGGTCTCGGGCCCACGCTGACGGGACGATGCCATAGCCGGGGATCCGGGCTGGTTCGCTATCGCCCTGAAAAAGGGACCGGTCGGTCATGATGACCTGCAGCTCGACCCGGGAGACGCCCCCGGGTGCGCCGGTGACCCGTTCGACGAGGGCATCGGCCATGAGCTGGCCCCGGGACCGGGTGTCCCCGGTGGCCCGTGCCGTATCAGCGTGCCTGGTCAACGCGGCGTAGGCGGCCACAGCGTTTTTCACCGGCAACAACGCACTGAGGTAAGCCATCGTGTCCGGTGCCGGCCGAATGCTCACGAACCGTTCATTTGCCGCGTGGGCAGCCCGGTTGACCACGGCGCGCGGGTCCCTGCGGTAGCTTGCGGTCCGGGCCGCGGCGATGATGGCCTTGTCGCCGTGCCCCTCAAATGTCCCGGTGTCGGGGCAGAGTTCCTCGTCGACGGCGGACCGGTCAGCGGCGGACAGGCACGCGGTTTCCTTCACGATCAACGTTGCGCGCCATTCATTCAGCTGCCCGTTATGCAGGGCCGCCAACGTATGCGGCATCTCCGTCACCAGCGCCCTCGCGAGCCCAAGGAGACGGCTGCCGCGGGCTGGGGATTCACGCCGGGCCAGTGCGATCTGCGCGCTGACACCCTTCCCCTGCTCCGCAGCGGGTGTCCCGGCCTGGGCTTGGGTTTGGCGTTCCAGCACGTCAACGGCGATGGAGATCTGGGCCTGCACCCCAGCGATCGCCGATTTCAAATCCTCCAGGTCACGTAGCTGATCGATCAGCCCCGCAGCGTTGGCAGCTGGCCGAAGCGCCCCTAAAGCTACAGCCAATGCTCGCGTGGAACCCACACCAGCACCCGCACCAGCACCCGCACCAGCACCAGGGGTTTTCGACCCCCAGCCACCCGCAACAGGGGAACCCGTAGTGGCCTTCTCGCCGCGACCCGCAGCGCCGCGCGGAGCCGTTGCCTGAGAGGTAAATCCCCTCCTGCTCAACGATGGAGCTGCGCGTCCGTCCATACCTCAATTGTCCCAAACGCCGCCGATAGTTCAGGAACTTTCACCCTTATGTGGATAAGTCTCTCGAACAAATATTCGACACTAAAGTGTGCGCAGACACCTCCTGAGTGACACCCCGCGCGCCAAGCCAGCAGTTGCTTTCCTCAGTGGAAAGTGATTACACTTTCCATCATGGAAAACAACTTGCCTCCGTCGTCGTCGGGCCAGTCGGACTCGGCCGCCGCCCTGCTGGCCGACGTCGATAGTGACCGCTCAGCTCTCATCTCGCGCATGAACACACCACGATGGGTTGCCCCTGCGTTCGGCGCAATTGCCGCCGTCTGTGTCGCTTCGCCCGCAGCCGGAGACAACCGCTCAGGCAACTCGGCCCTGCTGATCATCGTCGGAATCATGGTTGTCTATCTGTATCATCGGGCAACCGGCGTCAAACTCGCCAGCATCGGTTGGGAGGCCTGGCTGATCTACGCCGCCACCCTGATTTCCTGCCTACTGCTGCTCAGCGTCGCCTTGGGGCTTGTCTCTCTCGAACTGCACTGGTGGGTTGTTGCGCCCACCGTAGCCGCTTTCGGCGCTGGCACTATCGGAGCCCACTACTTCATGCGAAGCGCCCTGAGCCGGATCCGCCATGCCCGCTGAGCTGTCCGAAACAAACGGCGGCGTCTTCAACGAACTGATTCATGCCCCACTACGGTTCCGAATTTGCGGACTTCTACGCAATGTTAAAAGCGCCGACTTCTCAGCGATTCGTGACTCACTCGCTGTTGGGGATGCTGCACTGTCCAAACATCTGAAGGTTTTGGTCGACGGTGGTTTTGTGTCGATGACCAAGTCATCATCGGTCGGGCGCCCGGATGCCCGGCGAATCAGCTGGCTCTCCTTGACCCCCCAGGGCAGGAGTGCTTTTGATTCCCACCTCGCCGCCCTCCGCGCGATTGCCACAGGAGTCATCGACGACGGCGACTGACCCGTCGGACACTCTGCCGCCATTCGCCCTGAACCGCTGGGCGGCGCTTGAACACCGTCGCGTGACAGACAAACTTGACGCTCTGATGTCGCTGCAGCCCGGGAATATTGCAACCGGCCGGGGGGTTACTTTTCGAGTAACCACATGGAAAGAGAGTTAGTTATGCGCGCGATTCGTCAGCACACCTTCGGGGAACCCTGGGATGTCCTCCAGGTCGATGAAGTCACCACCCCAGAACCCGGTCCAGGGCAGGTGCGGGTACGCACCCTCCTGTCCCCCATTCACAACCACGATCTCTGGACCGTCCGCGGTACCTACGGCTTCAAACCCGAGCTTCCCGCCCAGGCGGGCTCTGAGGCAGTAGGAGTCATTGACGCTTTGGGTGACGACGTCGAGCACCTCTCCGTGGGACAGCGCGTCGCTACCGGTGGGACGTTCGGCGTCTGGGCCGAGTTCTTCATCGCCCAGGCACAGGGTCTGGTACCCGTCGATGAAGGTGCAACCGATGAAGTTGCGTCCCAGCTGGTCTCAATGCCGTTCTCCGCCATCGCACTACTCGACTGGCTGAACCTCACCGAGGGTGACTGGATCATCCAGAACGCCGCAAACGGCGCCGTCGGTCGCCTGATCGCCCAGCTCGCTCCTACCCGCGGCATCAACGTCGTCGGCCTCGTCCGCCGTGACGCGGGCGTCGACGAACTCGCAGCTCAGGGTATCGAACGGATCGTTTCCACCGAGACCGCAGGCTGGGAGGACCGGGTCGCTGAACTCACGGGGGGCGCCAAGATTGTCGCCGGCGTGGATTCGGTGGGCGGCGACGCCAGCAACGAGGTGCTGTCGCAGCTCGGCGAGAATGGCACGCTCGTGGTGTTCGGAGCGATGGGTGGAGGCACCATGACACTGAGTTCCGGCTCGATCATCTTCAAGAACCTGACGGTCAAGGGCTTCTGGGGCAGCACCGTGATGCGCGAGCTACCAGCCGGTCGTCGCGGCGAGCTGTTCAGCGAACTGCTGCTCCGGGTCAACGACGGCACCCTCTCCTTCCCCATCGAAGCTGCCTACACTCTGGATCAGGTGCAGGAAGCCGCCCGGGCAAACTTCGTGGCGGGCCGCAAGGGCAAGGTCATGATCCGGCCGTAGCTTGTCCCACCGGTGCAGGTCTTCCCATCTTCCGGGAGACCTGCACGGCCGCGGTGGCTCTAGAGGGACAATCTGAACACCCAGAGCAGGATCTCCTCGTCTCGCACCCACCAGTCGCGTTCGGGTTGACGCTCGAAGCCCAGCGAATGATACAGAGCATGGGCGCGGGTCATGTCGGAGCCGCTGGTCAGGCTGACCGCCGTGATTCCGTCCAGCGATCGGGCATGCTCAATGATCGCCTCAACCATCAACCGGCCCACCCCGCCGCGCTGAACCGTCGGGTCCACCGCCAGCATCCTGAACTCCAGCTCACCGGTGACCGCAATGTCGGTATACCGTTGCCCCTCGAACGTGATGGCCACCGAGGCAACGACGACGCCCGCGCGCTCCGCCACCCAGATTTCGGCGTGCTCGGCGCGGTGTTCGACGTCGGCCAGCACCCGCATGTACGGATGATCGGGAGCCTCGAAGTACCCCGCCTCAAGGTAGGCAGCACACGTGATGCGGCGGACGTCGTCGTAATCCGTCTCGGTAACGGGGCGGATCGTGAGGTCGGTTGGAGCGTGGGAATTCATCAAATCCTCATCAGGGAACAAACGGGGACGACGCCGAAACGTTGCCTTTCAATTCTGCCTCACCCCGGACAGATCGTTCAGCCGCGCTACTGGGCTGAGACTTCGCTGCCACTGGACCATGACAACCCTGCCACGGACCGGCGGCAGCAAATCCAGTTCAGGGACCAGCGTGGACGGTCACTGACACCTCGCCACAGACTGGCGCCCTGAAATGCCCCACGAGTAGTCCCGTTGCCTGAAGTACCGCCCCCAGATCAGCCATTCACCCATCGTAATGGGGGTCTTGATAGGCAAGCCTGTGCTTGCCTATACTGATGCTTATGGTTGACGTGTTCCGGGCTCTCGACGACGAAACCAGACGCACCATTCTCGATGAGCTGTCGTCGCGCGACGGTCAGACCCTGTTCGAGATCTGCTCGATACTCGCCATGCGCCACAACCTCAGCCTGACCCGCCAAGCCATCTCCCAACACCTGGGTGTCCTTGAATCGGCCGGGCTCGTTGCGACCGAGCGTCGGGGACGCTCCAAGTTCCACTACTTTAATCCCGCACCACTTGCCGAAATTGCCGATCGATGGCCTATTCAAAAGAGGATCCAATGAAAATTGCACTGACCAGCCTGTTCGTCGACGACCAGCGGGCGGCGCTGGCGTTCTACACCGACGTCCTTGGCTTCACGAAGGGCCACGACATCCCGTTGGGCGATGACTTCTGGCTCACCGTTCGATCACCCGAATCCCCGGACAGCCCAGAGCTTCTCCTGGAGCCGGCCAGCCACCCCGCGGTGAAACCGTACCGTGACGCGCTGACGGAGGATGGCATTCCCCTGGCCCAATTCGCGGTCGAGGATCTTACCTCCGAGTACGCCAGATTGACGGGCCGCGGCGTGGTGTTTACCCAGCCGCCCACCGACATCGGAACCGCCCTGATGGCCGTCTTCGACGACACTTGCGGCAATCTGATTCAAGTGATCGAAATGAAGCAGGCTTGAAGGGCGGCAACCAGCCGATGATCACCGCTGGTGCCTGGGTTGCCTCCGCTGTTGCTACCATTTCGCGTATCCAGTAGCGCCGATCCGGGAGGGCGCCTCCTCCCGAACAGTACAGAGGAGAGGCGTCATGAGCGAAGCACGCAGGCGGGAATTAGGGGACACCGATGCCCCGGTCGAGGACGAACTGAAGGAATCCTTCGATAGCACTGTTGAGGAGGGTGCCGAGCGGCTGCAACGGACCTTCCGGAACATCCTTGTCACGGGTGTTTTTGGCGGTTTTGAGATAGGCCTCGGCATCATGGCTTACCTTGCTGTGCTGCACGAGACGGACAATCATCTCCTCGCGGGCCTTGCGTTCAGCGTGGGCCTCGTTGCCCTTTTCCTGGCACATAGCGAACTGTTCACCGAAAACTTCCTGATGCCGGTCGCAGCCGTCGTCGCGAAAGAAGGCAGTCTGCTTCAGCTGGTCAAACTCTGGGGCGGCACCCTGGTGGCCAATCTGGTCAGCGGCTGGGCTTTCGTCTGGATTGTCATGCAGGCGTTCCCTGAGTGGACCGGGACAGTCGCCGAGAGCGCCCACCACTTCATCGACGCGCCGTTCTCCATGCAGGTTGTGGCCCTGGCGGTGCTCGGCGGCAGCACCATTACGCTGATGAGCCGAATGCAGCAAGGGACCTCGAATGACGTCGCCAAGATCGTCGCGACGGTGATCGGCGGATTCCTCCTTGCGGGTCTGCAACTGTTCCACAGCATCCTGGATTCGCTGCTCATTTTCGCCGCGATCCATTCCGGCGCGGCCATCACTTACCTGGAATGGCTTGGCTGGTTTGGGTACACCCTGGCCTTCAATATGCTCGGTGGACTCCTGCTTGTTACGCTGCTGCGGCTCGTGCGCACCAAGGAACTGATCGAGAAGCGTCGCGACGAGGCTCCGGAAAACCCTGACGCACCCCACGAGAGTTGACGACGTCGGAGCGCCGGCAGTCAGGCGCGGCGGTAGCCGGTGCCGTCCGGCCGGCGGACCAGGTGGCCGTAATCGACCAGTGCCCGGCGCAAGTTCGGGATATCACGGGTCACCGTAGCCAGGACGAGGTTCACCTCCCGCTCCGACAATTCCTGATCGGCTGGCACCAGCCGCTCGGTCAGGTGTTGAAGTACGGCCCGGCGCTCCGTCGGATTGCGCGGCAGTCCGTCCAGATGGCCACTACTGAAGAAGCGATCCACCCCTTGAGGCCTAGTCCGGGCTGTCGCTGCGAGAATCTCCTGGAACAGGTCGGTATTGACGGCACCTCCGGTGGTGACCAGGCCAGCTGCAACCAGCTTCTCCAGTTCCTTCGCAGTAGCATCGGTGTCATGGCCCAGCACGGCTGCGGCGTAGAGCTCGCGGAGCCGGGGTGCTGAAAGGGTTGAGAAGACCTGCTGCCAGCTCCTCATCCCGGGGCAATTCCATCCGGGGCGGCGGTGAGCGCCGTCACCCTGCCGACCAGATCGGGCGAACCGGCAACGGTGAACGCCATGAACCGCTCGGCCTCGTCCGGGCCGCCGCCGAGCGCCGGGGTGAGCTCGGGGCGGAGCACCGTGGCACCCGCCTCCTCGGCGATCAGGGCACCGGCGGCCCAGTCGTGTTCGTTCAGACCGCGTTCCACGTATCCGTCGAGGGTGCCGTCGGCGACCATGCACAGGTCAAGGGCCGCCGACCCGATCCGTCGGATATCGCCAAACCCCTCCATGAGTGAGGCCAGCTCCCCCACTTGCTGGACCCGGGCTTCGGCGTCGTACGTGAATCCTGTGCCGAGCAGCGTGCCCTTACGGCCCACCTCTGGCCCTTCCAGGCGGACGATCCGGCCGTGATCCCGCAGCCAGGCCCCCTGGCCGCGGGCAGCCCAGTAGATCCGGTCCAGCGCTGGGGCGTGCACCACCCCGGCCAGCCAGCGGCCGTCAGCGTCGGCTGCCGCGACCGAGGTGCAGTAGTAGACAATGTTGCGGATGAAATTGGTGGTCCCATCCAGCGGGTCGATGGACCATCGCACCTGTCCGGCTCCCGTGGTGCGATCGGGGACCGTGGTTCCCAGCTCTTCGCCGGTGATCACATCGTGGGGTCGTGACCGGGAAATCACATCCCGGACGGCGCGTTCGGCTGCCACATCGAAGGCGGTCACCCAGTCGCTGTCCGAGCTCTTGTTCTGCGCGCCGAGCGTCTCGATACTGCGCCGCACCAAAACGTCGGCCCCCGCCGAGGCAGCCTGCTTCGCCAGGTGCAGCAGTTCCGTCGGGGATACGTTCACGCTGGGCCCTCCTGGAGTAGCCGGGTGAAGCCGTCCTCGTCCAGCACGGTCAACCCGAGCGCTTCGGCCTTGTCGAGTTTGGTGCCAGCGTTTTCCCCGGCCACCACATAGTGGGTGTTTTTCGAGACTGAACCGGATGCCTTGCCGCCACGCTGGATGATCGCTTCCTTCGCCTCGTCGCGGCTGTAGCGTTCCAGCGAGCCGGTGACGACGACGGTCACGCCCTCCAGGGTGCGCGGCATGGAGGTGTCGACGTCGTCCTCCATCCGCACCCCAGCGGCAGCCCACGAATCGATGATCTCCCGATGCCAGTCTTCGGCAAACCATTCGGTGAGCGCTGCGGCAATGGTGGGGCCGACGCCGTCGACGTTCGCCAACTCCTCCTCCGAGGCTGCGCGGATCCGTTCCATCGACCCGAACGCGGTGGCCAGCGCACGCGAGGCGGTTGGCCCGACATGCCGGACGGACAGGGCGACCAGGACCCGCCACAGTGGCTGCTGCTTCGCTTTCTCCAGTTCGGTGAACAGCCGGCGCGTGTTGGCGCTGGGTTCGGACGGTTTCTTGGCGGTGCCCTTGGTGTAGAAGTAGGGCACCAGTTCCTTGCCGACCACCTCCCCCTTGACCCGCTTGTCACGCAGGATCCGCACATCGGCGAGCGCCTCGGGGGTGAGGTCAAACAGTTGAGCCTCGGACGTCAGCGGCGGCTCCTCCGGTTCGGCGGGCTGGGTCAGGGCGATTGCCGCTTCCCAGCCCAGGGCCTCAATGTCGAAGCCTCCGCGTCCGGCCAGGTGGAACACGCGTTCCCTCAGCTGCGATGGGCAGGACCGGGCGTTGGGGCAACGGATGTCGACGTCGCCCTCCTTCGCCGGCGCCAGGGGGGTCCCGCAGGACGGGCACTCGGTGGGCATCACGAATTCGCGTTCGGTACCATCACGGAGCGCGACGACGGGGCCCACGATTTCCGGGATGACGTCACCGGCCTTGCGGAGGACCACCATGTCGCCGATCAGGACCCCCTTGGCCTTCACCACGTCCTGGTTGTGCAGGGTGGCCATTTCGACGGTGGAGCCGGCCACCTTGACCGGCTCCATCATCCCGAACGGGGTGACCCGGCCGGTGCGGCCCACGTTCACCCGGATATCCAGCAGCCGGGTGTTGACCTCTTCCGGTGGGTATTTGAAGGCCACCGACCAGCGGGGCACACGCGAGGTGTGGCCCAGTGCCCGCTGCAGGCCGAAGTCGTCCACCTTGACGACGATGCCGTCGATCTCGTGGAACAGGTCGTGCCGGTGCGTGCCGTAATGCTCAATGAACTCGACCACCGCCGGGGCGTCGTCGAGCACCTTGAAATAGGGCGAGGTGGGCAGTCCCCACTCCTTCAGCAGGCGGTAGGTCTCCGATTGGGACTGGGCTGCCAGGCCTTCGCGGACGCCGATACCGTGCACGTACATGTCCAGGGGCCGCTCGGCCGTCAGCGCCGGGTCCTTCTGGCGCAGGGATCCCGCCGCCGCGTTGCGGGGGTTGGCGAATGGCGCCTTGCCTGCGGCGACCATCCTCTCGTTGAGTTGGGCGAACGCAGCCGACGGGAAAAACACCTCGCCGCGCACCTCCATCTCGGCGGGGTGGCCCGTCCCGGCGAGGGTCCGGGGGATCGATTTGATGGTGAGGACATTGTGGGTGATGTCCTCACCGGTGGCACCGTCGCCACGGGTCGCCGCTCGCACCAGTTCACCGTTCCGGTACAGCAGGTTGACGGCGAGTCCGTCGATCTTCAGCTCGGTCAACCATTTGATGGCGCTGCCTGGGCTGACCGATTCGACGCTCGCGGCAGCCCGGCTCACCCAGACGTCCAGCTCGGCCAGGGAGAAGACGTCCTCCAGGCTGTACATGCGTTGCAGGTGGTCGACGGCGGCGAAGGCCGAGGAGGCATCGCCGCCGACTTCCTGGGTGGGCGAATCGTTGGCGATCAGCTCCGGATGCAGTCCCTCGATTTTTTCCAGCCGCCGGAACAGCTCATCGAACTCCGCGTCGGAAATTGTCGGCGCGTTCTCGTTGTAGTAGGCGAACCGGTGCCGGCGCACCTCCTCCGCCAGGGAGTCGTATTCCTCACGCAGGGAATCGACCGGCGTCTGGTCCGCGGTAAGCTCTATGCCTGATTTGTCAGTTGTTCTGGCCACAGTCCTATCTTGCCTCAGTCCCCCGCACCTGCGACATCCACGACGATGACTGAAATGTTGTCTCTGCCGCCGGCCCGGAGCGCTGCCTGGACGAGGGCTTCGCTAGCATCCTGCGGGTGAGGGAGCGACGTGAGGAGGTCAAAGATCTGCTCGTCCCCCACCTCGTTGATCAGCCCGTCGGAGCACACCAGGATCCGGTCGCCGATGGCGGCCGGGATCAGCCAGAAGTCGGCGTCGATGTCGCTTCCGGTGCCCAACGCGCGGGTCACCACGTGGCGTCGCGGATGGGTGAGTGCTTCCTCGGGGGTGATGCGACCGTAGTCGACGAGTTCCTGGACCTCCGAGTGGTCGATGGTGATCTGTTCCAGTCCGCCCTGGCTGAGGCGGTAGGTGCGGGAATCGCCAACGTTGAAAACCAGCCAGTACGGGGCGCCGTCCTCCTGGACGAGGATAGTTCCGCTGAGGGTGGTGCCGGCGCGGCCGCCGGTTTCCGACCTGATCTTTTCGTCGGCGGTGACCAGAAGCTCCTGTAGTTCCTCGGGGTCCATCTCGGGGAATGGCTCTCCCACCAGCCGGCTATCCATCAGCGTGCGGATGCAGATACTGCTGGCGACCTCGCCAGCCTCATGCCCGCCCATGCCATCAGCAACCGCGAAGATAGGGTCAGCTGCGACCAGCGAATCCTCGTTGTGTTCCCGGCGCAGGCCGACGTCCGACGCGAACCCACAGCTCACCGTCAGGTCCAGACCCGGTGTCTTGTCGGTTGTCATTTCCGTCCTACCATCTAGCTGCCGTCAATGAGGTGTGTCACGAAGTTACTTGGCTACCCTAGCCGAACCGCGCTCTGAGCCCGCGCCGGTGGTACTGCCACGTCCTCGCTGCAGCAGTATCTTCCAGCGGTCCGCTAATCGAGGATCAGCCCGGTCCCGGTGCCGCGGGCGAGCGTTACGGGGTGCACCTCGCCAAACCCTCTGATGGTGCGCGCCTTCTGCGGGATCAGGACGAAGTGTTCGTTGTCGCGCAGGGTGGCGGCGGTGGATGCATCGATCAGGACCGTCCCCGGTTCGGCCAGGGAGGTCAGGCGGGACGCCAGATTAACTGTCGGCCCGTAAATGTCGCCCAGTCGGGACAGGATCCGCCCCCACACCAGGGAGACGCGCGCGGAGGGCAGCAGGTGGTCTTCGGTGAAGGCTTTGGCCAGGGCGAGGGAAATTTCGGCACCGGCTTCCGGGGACTCGGCGATGTAAAGCACTTCGTCGCCGATGGTCTTGACCAGCCTGCCGCCTCCCACCGAGATGATTTCGGCACACACATTCTCGAAGCGCTGCACCAGGTGGGCGAGGGTTCGCTCGTTCATCTGGCGGGACAGGCTGGTGTAGGAAACGAGGTCGGCGAAGCCGACGGCGCGGGCCAGGGGCAGCGGGGCATCGTCCTCGTCACCCAACCTGCCTTCGGCGCTGGCCTGCAGCCCGGATTCGGCGCGCAACGCCAACCGTTGCACTGCCGCGTTCAGTTGGCGTCGCCAGGCGTAAACCAGTGTCTTTTCCAGGGGTGCGATAAGTTCGGGAAGCTCGGCGACCAGGGCCTTCCGGGCAGCCGCATCGGAAATTTCCCGCTGCGCCGCCATCTCTTCGACGAGGGCTTCGATCTGCCAAACCACCATCCGGTCGGTCATCTGGCCAATGGCGCGGGTGATGGAGATTGCCGCGTTCTCGGAGACCTTGTCACTGCGGACGAGTTCGATGATCGTGATCAGCGCATCCTGGTCCTTCTCGGTGAAAGCCACGTCCTCGTCGGAGATGTTCGGGAAGCCCATGGCCCGCCACAGCTTGCGCGCCGAGAGCAGCGACACGCCAGCACCGGCCGCAACGTCGCGGCGTCGGAGGGTTCGCTCGGCGCCCAGCAGTTCTATTTCCAGGTTCCGGATCGCCTCGCGGGACAGGTCCTGCTGCGGGACCGGGACCACCTCCGGCGTCAAAGGGGACGACGCGTCCTCCCCTGCCGGGGCAGGAGCAGCATCGGTGGCTGGCTCGTCCTGGCCCAGGTCGGGCTGATCGTCAGCAGTCATTCGCTCTTCTCCCGTCCGTAATCGCTCATCTGGTGTCAGTAACCCTCGAGGTCATGCACCGGGTCAGCTTCCATGTCTACACCATCAAACATGACGGTCAGTGGGAGGTCCCCGATCGCTTCGACCATGAACTGTTTGAAGGTGTGCACTTGTGGCACGTCCGGGTAGACGACCGTCCGGTCGCGGCCCAGGTCCACGGTCAGGTTTCCGCCACCCGTGGAGCGCTGGAGCAGTGTCTGGCTGGTGTCCAGTTGGTAGATGCTGGCGAGCGCAATCTCTTGCTCGCGCCGGGTGGAGAGTCCGCGACGGCTGATGAGCCGCCGGCTGGTCAGAATGTAGCGCGTGCCCCACCACCGCAGCAGCGGGCGGACAAAGATCCGCAGCAGAATCAGAACCGCGACCGCCAGCACCAGGATCACCCCGAGGGGCACCCATTCGAGCACCTCGGTCGGCAGCGAGTCGCGGCTCAGCAGACCGAGCGCGAATCCCGCCCCCGCCAGCACCACCAGCGTGCCGATGAACGGCACCAGCAGCGGCCTCGGGTGGGGCCGGGTGCGCACGATGACGTGCTCGCCCGGCGCAAGCTTCAGACGCACAACCGCTCAGCCGCCCACGTCAGGAGACCGGCCGGACATGCACGACGTCGCCGGCCGTGACGGTGTGCCGCTCGTCGTCGTAGTCGCGAACCAGCAGTGCACCGTGCTCGTCGAGGCCCAGCGCCCGGCCGAGGAGTTCAACGCCCCCCGGGAGTTCCACCCGCACATCCTGGCCGAGCGTGACCATCCGGTCGCTGACCCGCTGGGCGAGGGAGGTACCGTCCGGCCACTCCCGGCGGGCGTCGCCGTCGACGGCCCGGAACGCGGCGTAGAGGTCAGCGAACCGGCGCAGGAAAGCACGCAGCAGCACGTTCCGGTCGGTGGTCTTGGCGTATTCCAGCAGCAGGCTGGTTGCGGTGGGGACCGGTAGTTCCTGGTCGGTCAGGGACACGTTGGCGCCCACTCCGACAATGACCGCTGCGGGCCCCCCGTTGGTGCCGGGGACCAGTTGGGCCAGCACTCCGGCGAGCTTGCGCCCGTCGACCAGCACATCGTTGGGCCACTTGAGCTGGGGTCTGATCTCGGTGCGCTCCTCGACGCCCTCCGCCAGGGCGAGGGCGGCGAGGAGGGAGAGCCACGAGTAGCTCTGCGTGGGCAGCGGTCTGCCTGCAGGGTTGTGCGGGCGGAGCAAGATGCTCACGATCAGGGAGGAACGTTCGGGGGCAATCCATGGACGATCCAGTCGTCCACGCCCGGCGCTTTGCTGTTCGGCGGTCAAGACGCTGAGGTCCGGCCAGTCGCCGGCGTGGTTTTTGGCGTGGTCAGCGAGCTCGGTGTTGGTGGATCCGGTCTCGGCCACAACCTCGAGCCGCCCGTAGGGTCCCTGGGGCGAACAGAGGGCGTTCCGGAGCGCCGCTTCATCCAATCCGGGGCGTTCGAGGTTGGAATAGCGGGAAGTCATGCTCTGATCTTACCCAGCGTGGCTTTGACCGGGCTGATGATGGCCTTTGCGCAGCTGTGGCGGGTACCCCGCAGGAGTTGTGCACGGGGGTGGGTGCCCGTTCTAAAAGGTGCATGCATTGCAGGCAGTGCATGCACCTGGCGATCCACAAATGCATGCATTGCAGGCAACGCATGCACCTTTTGAAACGCGAGTAGACACCCGTGGAAGGAAATGAAAGAAAACGAAGCGGCCGGGTCGCAGCAAAGACCGACAGTGCAGTGCAATGCAGTGCAGTGCAGTGCAATGCAGTGCAGTGCAGTGCAACGCACTGCACTGCACTGCACTGTCAGGGCTGGACCAGGGTCACCTCCGGCTAAAGGAAGATGTCGGGGACCAACTGATCCTCGGCTGCTCCGAGGCTGTAGCCGGTGAAGTCGGTGACGCCTTCCTCGCGCAGCACGCCTTCGTCGGTGAAGAAGTTGCCGGTGCAGGAACGGGATGGGCGCACCAGGATGGCGTGCGCCGCATCGGCGACAATCTCCGCGCTTCGTGCGCCATTGACGATCTGCTCACCGCCGGGCAGGTTCCGGATTGCTGCGGTGTCGATCAGAGTCTGCGGCCAGAGCGAGTTGACCGCTATTCCTTCGGCCCTGAACTCTTCGGCCAGCCCGAGCGTGGTCAGGCTCATGCCGTATTTGGCCATCGTGTAGGCCAGATGGATCCCGGCCCAGCGCGGCTCCAGGTTCAGCGGCGGCGACAGGGTCAGGATATGGGGGTTGCTTGAGGCGAGCAGGGCATCCAGGGCCAACTTGCTCAACAGGAAGGTACCCCGGACGTTGATGTCGGCCATCAGGTCATAGCGCTTCATACTGACGTCACGGGTCCGGGAAAGATCGATGGCCGAGGCATTGTTGACGACGACGTCGATCCCGCCGAACTCGGTGGTGGCAGCGGCCACCGCCGCCGCGACGTCGTCGTCGTTCCTCACATCGCCGACAATCGGCAGGGCCTTGCCGCCGGCGTCGCGGATCTGCTGGGCGGCCGTGAACACCGTGCCGTCGAGCTTGGGGTGCGGTTCACCGGTTTTGGCCATCAAGGCGATGTTGGCGCCGTCGCGGGCGGCGCGCAGGGCGATCGCGAGTCCGATGCCGCGGCTGCCGCCGGACATCAGGATGGTGCAACCCGCGAGGGTTGCCGGGGTGGATTGACGTGGGGCATCGTTGCTGGCGGTCATAACGTAAGAATAGTGGTGCAGGGGTGCCAGAAACCTAATTGTTACCGGCGGGTAACATGCGCGGCTGGGCTAATTCTATGGGGAGGAAATTGTAGGAGTCCTACAGCGGTAGTGACCGTTTCCCTCACTAGACTGGGGGAAACGCCGGGCGCTTTGTGGGGAACCTACTTAACCCGGCGGTGGCCCGTTCATCGCCAACCCGGAGACTCAATGCAGACTGGCTCAGTACCTGTGGTCGCGCAGGATCAGATAATCGACCTCACCACCACCGCAGGGAAGCTTGCAGATTTCCGCCGCCGCGAGGGCCTCGCCCAGCAGCCGTCCGGTCCGGAGTCGGTGGCGAAACAGCATGCCCGCGGCAAAAACACGGCACGGGAGCGCATCGACCTGCTGGTCGATCCCGGATCATTCGTCGAGTTTGATGCGCTGGCGGTCCACCGGTCGACAGCGTTCGGGATGGAGACGAAAAAACCCTTGGGCGACGGCGTCGTGTCCGGCTACGCAACAGTCGATGGCCGCCAGATCGCCGTCTACAGCCAGGACTTCTCCGTCTATGGCGGCTCGCTGAGCCAGGTCAACGGCGAAAAGATCGTCAAGGTGCAGGAATTTGCGCTCCGGAACGGCTGCCCGGTGGTCGGAATCAACGACGGCGGCGGTGCCCGCATCCAGGAGGGTGTCTCCTCATTGGCGATGTTCGCCGACATCTTCAGGAATAACGTGCACGCCTCCGGGGTCATCCCCCAGATTTCTCTCATCATGGGCCCCTGCGCCGGCGGTGCAGCCTACTCTCCCGCCCTTACCGACTACGTGGTGATGGTGGATAAGACCTCCCACATGTTCATTACCGGCCCGGACGTGATCAAGACCGTCACCGGGGAGGACGTCGACATGGAGACCCTCGGCGGTGCCCGGCAGCACAACTCCACCACCGGAACCTCCGCGTACCTCGCCTCTGATGAGCGCGACGCCATCGACTTCGTCCGTGAACTGCTCGACTTCCTGCCCTCCAATAATCTGGCTGAGGCACCGGTGACCGAATTCGTCGAACAGCTGGACCTCACCGCCGAGGATGGTGCACTCGATACCCTGATCCCGGATTCGGCAAATCAGCCGTATGACATGCGGACGGTCATCTCGGCGATTGTCGACGACGGCCACTTCCTCGAGATGCAGTCCCTTTACGCACCCAACGTGATGATCGGGTACGCCCGGGTGGAGGGCCATACGATCGGTATCGTCGCCAACCAGCCGCTGCAGTTCGCCGGCACCCTGGACATTGCTGCTTCGGAGAAGGCCGCCCGTTTTGTCCGGAACTGCGACGCGTTCAACATCCCGATCCTGACCCTCGTGGACGTCCCCGGCTTCCTCCCGGGCAAGGACCAGGAGTTCAACGGGATCATCCGCCGTGGCGCAAAACTGCTGTACGCCTACGCGGAAGCAACCGTTCCCAAGCTCACCGTCATCACCCGGAAGGCCTACGGCGGCGCGTATATCGTGATGGGCTCCAAGAAGCTCGGCGCCGACCTCAACCTGGCCTGGCCGACGGCGCAGATCGGCGTCATGGGGGCCCAGGGCGCCGTCAATATCCTGTACCGCGGGCACCTGAAGTCAGTGGCCGACGCCGGCGGCGATGTGGAGGCCGCCCGCGCCGAAGTGATCACCCAGTACGAGGAAGAGCTCCTGAACCCTTACCAGGCAGCGCAGCTCGGGTACATCGACGCGGTGATCGCACCGTCGGACACCCGGCAGCACATTGTTCGCGGGCTGAGGGCGCTGCGCGACAAACGGGCTTCCAACCCCGCCAAGAAGCACGGGAACATTCCGCTATGACGCTCGCCCCCGACCAGACCCGACGGGATGCCGACGACGACGGCACCCCCGCCGAGCCAACGCTGCAGGTGATCCGCGGCACGCCGACCGCCGAGGAGCTGGCGGCGCTGACCGCCGTCGTGGTCGCCCTCTCCGAGAACTCGACGGAGCCCAATGCTGCGACCCCGCACCGCACCTGGGCACGCCGGGACCACCTACGGCTCGCGCCACGGCCCGGGCCCGGGTCGTGGCGGCGGAGCGTCCGCTAGCCTCACCGACACCCTGGCCGCTCCCCCTGCCGACAGAGATTAGACTGGATCGGTAAGTCTGTCGGCTGAGAGGAAACGACCATGACCGGCAGGCATCATTCCACGGTGCCGGTGCGGCGCATCGAAGCGCGCTCCGGCACGCCAGCCTCACTTCCGCGACCCGGCTACCGGTCCGAGGTGCAGGGACTGCGGGCACTCGCCGTGCTTATGGTGGTGGTCTATCACGTCTGGCTGGGGCGAGTCTCCGGCGGTGTCGACGTCTTCCTGCTCATCTCCGCATTCCTCCTCACTCTCTCATTCACCCGCAAGCTTGAGACTGGCACCCCGCTCGATCTGCTGCGTTATTGGGTGAACCTTTTCCGCCGACTCGTGCCAATGGCCGCACTGACCATCGTTGTCACGCTCGGGGCGGTGATGGCCTTCGTGCCGCGGGGCCGGTGGACGGACCTCCTCGACCAGGCCTGGGCGTCGCTGCTCTACTTCCAAAACTGGCTGCTCGCCGTAAACTCCGTCGACTACTACGCAACAGATCACAGCACCGCGAGCCCCTTCCAGCACTTCTGGTCGCTGTCCATCCAGGGCCAGGTCTTCATCCTGTGGCCTCTCCTCTTCGCCGTTGCAGCGATTATCTCCACCCGGTTCCGGGTCAGCCCGCGGCGCATCCTGGTGGGGCTCTTTGGGCTGGTGTTCGCCGGGTCCCTCACTTTTTCCGTGTGGCAGACCACAACGAACCAGGCGTTTGCCTACTTCGACACCCGCACCCGGTTGTGGGAATTCGCTCTTGGTTCCCTGATAGCGCTAGCGCTGCCCTACGTCCGGCTACCGATGCTGAGCCGGGTGGTCCTCGGCTGGGCTGGTATCGCGGCGATGCTCGCCGTCGGATTCGTCCTCCAGGTGGAGCAACAGTTCCCCGGTTATATCGCTCTCTGGCCCACGCTCGCGGCAGCTGCGGTGATCGTGGCCGGCGCAACGGATCACCGGTTCGGGGTGGACCGGTTCCTCGGATGGAAACCCCTGGTGAAGCTGGGCGACGCGTCCTACGCTCTTTACCTGATCCACTGGCCGCTGCTGGTGATCTTCCTGATTCATCAGGACCTCGAGTCAGCGGGGCTGTTCTCCGGTCTGGTGATCATCGCCGTGTCGGTGTTGTGGGCCGTGGTCACCACCCGATTCATCGACAAGCCGATCCGGCAACTGAAGTGGGCCGCACGCAAGCGCCGGCGGTCCGCCGTCGTCATCGCCGCCTGCGCCCTCTTCGTCGGGCTGCCGCTCGGAGTCTGGCAGTTGCAGATCCACACTGCGGCGACTGCCGCCGCCGACAACGCCAACAATCCCGGCGCCGCATCGCTGCGCGAAGGGTTCGTTCCCTTCGGTGACGCCGACGCCCCTCTGATGCCGATGATGACCGCACTCAACAGCGAGTGGGTCACCCTGGACGAGGCCTGCGCGGGCGAGTTCGATGCCTCGTCCTTCGGTTCGCTGCAGAGTGGATGCAATCAGACGACGGTGGAGAACCCGGCGAAGTTGGCCGTGGTGGTGGGCGCCTCCCATCCGCAACAGTGGGTAGCGGCGATCGAACCGGTGGCGAAACGCAACAACTGGGACCTCGTTGTGCTCCGCAAGGGGCAGTGTCCGTTCGGCGCGCCGGTCGGGAAGGAGCCGGTCGAGAACTGCGACCAATGGAACGCCGACGTCCTGGCCTACCTGGCTGCGCAGGATCCGGATCTGGTGTTCACTGTCTCCTCCTCGTCCCACCACACCCGCGAGGATGACCGCCTGGTGCCCGGCTACGAGGAGGCGGCACAGCAGATCATTGCCAGCGGCGCCCAACTGATCGCGATCCGCGACAATCCGCGTTTCCCGGTCAACATGCCGGAATGTGTCGAAAGTTCTGGCCAGGATGACCCCTCCTGCACGTTCCAGGTGGACACCAAGTTGGCGCCGGTGGACCCCGTGGCCGAGCTGGCGGCACGGTACCCGTCGCTGCATTCGATCGATATGACGGACCTGATCTGCCCTGACGGAACCTGTCCGCCGGTGATCGGCAACGTCCTCGTATACATGGACGACAATCATCTCAGCGAAACGTATATCAAGACGATGCTGCCCGAGTTCGAGCGGAGGCTATTCCTTTCACTCGGCGCCTCCGGTTCGTCGGGCTTCGCCCCGTAACGCGGGCGCGGGCAGGTTAGCGCGGATCCATCACCGTTCCCAGGAACAGCGGCATGCCCGTCTCCCCGTGGATGATCTGGTACTGGAACGGCCGGTCCAGGACGAGTTCGACGTCGGGCATCGACAGCCCCGATTCGGCCATGTCAATCTGGGTGACCGCCGCAGCGATGGTGCCTTTCTCAGCGACGGTGATGTTGGCTTCCTGCGCCGCGCCCGAGACGAAGAGTCCCGGGCTGATCGGCCCGAAGTCGGGGGCGGTGCCCAGGGTTTCGGTGAGCCCCATCCCACGGAGCAGTGCCAGCAGATCCTGGTGGTAGGTGTGATCCCATTTCGGGAGGACCAGCGCAACCTCGGCCTGTGCGCCGCTCTCCATCCCCACCCGGACTTCAGCCAGCTGTTTCGCGGTCAGCACTGGAGACTCCCCCTCGTCGGGCAGAACCAGCCGCAGGTATAACCCGTCGTTGTACGGCAGGTCCAATGCAGTCCACCCGTCGCCGGAGGCGTAGTTGGCGAGGGCCACCTGACGCATCATGTCGGTCTCGACAACCCCGCCGTCGGTGAGAGTGAAGGGCCCCGGCGTCGTCTCCGCCGGGTCGAAGGGCGTCTGCCACGCCGCCGCCAGATAAACGGTGTTGAGCAGGCTGAGCCTGGTGTCCGGATCATAGTCGACCGGTGCCTCCTCGATCCGGCCCCCGGTGTTCTCGTTGATCCAGGAATTAATGGCCTCGGCGGTGGACCTGTCCGAATAATCCACCTGATAGACACCCGATCCGTACTGCACCGCCAGCGTCTCCAGGAACTCCGCACCAACCGGCTGGTCCCGATCGATGAACATCCCGTTAGCAAGATGCAGGAGCGGCGCTGCGGGCGGATCCTCCTCGTCGACCGACCCTGGATCGCCGTCGTACTGCTCCCATAACCCGAGCAGCGCATTCATTGCCTCGTCCCGGTGTGCGGCCGGGAGGCCGAGCACCTCGTCCATCTCGGCGGCCGTCGTCGTCGCCGCGCCCGCACGCAGCATTGACAGCGCGTAGAGGGCGCTGACGGGGCTGGTGACACTGTTGTCGTTGGGGTTCGCGGCGAGCATGGCGGCTCCGAGCCGGAACGACGAATCGCGCAGGCTGGCGGCAGCCTCCGGGTACGCATCCACCTGCACGACGGCGCGCATGACGTTGTCGGCAACGATCAATTCGGGGCTGGACGAACCGCAGGCGCCCAGGGTCAGCGCGGCGGTCGCTATGCACGCGGTAGCAACGATCCTGCGGGGTCCGGCCATGGTGTCCGCCTTCTCGGGTCACGTACGGGTGGCTCTCTCTCCACGGTAGTTCCCCAACCGAATCCCGACCCCGCGGCCCAGAACACAATCCGGTTACAGTCCTTTAATATTGCTCAAAGCAACCACCTGCGCCGGCAAACCGGTTAGGCTCGTGCTGTGAATAATGAGACTCCCGCCACAGCCAGTCACCCGTCCGTGCAGCTTCCCACCCGGACAAAGACAGCCATCGACGCCGTCGCTGACGCCTACACCGAGACCCTGTTGCAGCTTGACCCGGGCTTCGCTACCGAGCTTGGCTTCCCCGGCCACGAAACCGAGTACCGCGATTACTCCCCTGCCGGCCTGGAGGCCTGGGCCGAGGCCACCACGGAGACGCTCGGCCGGCTGACCGATCTGGAACCGGTCGACGACGTCGACCGGGTCACCCTGGACGCCATGCGGGAGCGCCTGGGGCTGGAACTGGAAATCCACGGCACCGGAATGAACCTTGCCGACCTGAACAACCTCGCCTCGCCGGCCCAGGAAATCAGGATGATCTTCGACCTGATGCCCACCGACACTGCCGACCAGTGGGCCCACATTGCCGGCCGCCTGCACAACATCCCCGATGCCCTCGCCGGGTACATCGTCTCTCTGCGGGCCGGCAAGGATCGCGGCCTCGTCGCTGCCGAGCGCCAGATCAGGATTGTGATCGACCAGACCACCAAGTACGCCCAGGATGGCGGCTTCTTTGACGACTTCGTCTCGAACGCGTCCATTGACGACGGCGAGCTGCCGGCGCAGCTACGTCAGGACCTGGTGGCGGGGTCGGCTGCGGCCCGAGCCGCGTACCAGCGGCTGGGCGCTTTCCTGCAGGAGGAACTCCTACCGGTCGCCCCAGCCAAGGACGCGGTTGGGCGGGAGCACTATGCCCTGATGTCGCGCCGGTTCCTGGGCGCCGTCGTCGACCTCGAGGAGACATACCAGTGGGGAGTCGAAGAGCTGGACCGGGTGATCGCCGAGCAGGAAGCGGTCGCCCACGAGATCAAGCCGGGTGCGTCCATTGAAGAGGCGATGAAGCTCCTCGACGAGTCCCCCGAGCTGCAGTTGCAGGGTGCCGATGCCCTGCAGTCATGGATGCAGCAGCTCTCGGATAAGGCGGTCGCCGAGCTGGCGGGGGTCCACTTCGACATTCCCGCCATCATGCGCACCATTGAATGCAGGATCGCGCCCACCCATGAGGGAGTCATCTACTACACGGGACCCAGCGACGACTTCTCCCGGCCGGGCCGCATGTGGTGGTCAGTCCCCGAGGGTGAGGACTCCTTCACCACCTGGAAGGAAACCACCACCGTTTACCACGAGGGCGTTCCGGGCCACCACCTGCAGATTGCCACGGCGACCATGCAGCGCGGGCTCCTCAACAACTGGCGACGCAATGCCGTGTGGGTCTCCGGCCACGGTGAGGGCTGGGCACTGTACGCCGAGCGGCTGATGCAGGAGCTGGGATACCTCAACCATCCCGGCGAACGGCTGGGCATGCTCGACGCGCAGCGGATGCGGGCGGCGCGCGTGGTGTTCGACATCGGGGTCCATCTGGAACTGGAGGTTCCCGAGCGCTGGGGCACCGGCACCTGGACCCCCGACAAGGGGTACGAATTCCTCAAACGAAACATCGCCATCAGCGAGGGCTCCCTGGACTTCGAGTTCAACCGGTACCTGGGCTGGCCCGGGCAGGCTCCGTCCTACAAGATCGGGCAGCGGCTGTGGGAGCAGATCCGCGACGAGGTCAAGGAACGCGAAGGCTCAGCGTTTGACCTGCGCAGCTTCCACACCCGTTCCCTGAACCTGGGGTCGGTCGGGCTGGACACGCTGCGCCGGGCTTTGGTCGGCTAGGCGACCCCGGGTCGATCCGGGTTGCCCACCGGAGCGCGGTTGGGGGCGCCGCGCGGAAGTGTCTAGGCTGAACTATGACCTCCCACCTGATTCTCGCTTCAGCGTCCCCCGCCCGCACCAAAGTCCTGACCGACGCCGGGATCAGCCACTCGGTGCTGGTCTCCGCTGTGGACGAGGACGCCGTCGCCGCGCAGTACGGTCCGCTCGATGCGTTCGACACCTCCCTCCTCCTGGCGCGGGCCAAGGCCGAGGCGGTCGCGTCAGCCGACGGTTCCGAGGGTGCGCTGGTGATTGGTTGCGACTCGATCTTCGAGTTCGACGGCGAAGCACACGGCAAACCGTGGGAACCAGAGATTGCCCGCGCCCGGATCCGGCGCATGAGCGGATCCTTTGGTGTCCTGCACACCGGGCACTGGCTCGTTGACACGCGTGACGCGTCCGACGGCGGATCGGGTGCCACCGTGGGCGCCGTCGCCTCTGCGTCGGTGCATTTCGCGCAGCTGACCGACGACGAGATCGACGCCTACGTGGCTACTGGCGAGCCCCTGCAGGTGGCCGGGTCCTTCACCATCGACGGACTGGGTGGAGCGTTCATCACCCGGGTCGACGGCGATCCGCACGCGGTCATCGGGCTCAGCGTCTCAACCCTGCGGGGGCTGCTGGCGTCGGCAAACCTGACGGTGATGGACTTCTGGGTTTAACCGGGTAACCCCGGGACCCTTTGTAGCATCCCTACAAAGAAACCACCCGCCACACGCGCTATCCGCATGGATTATGGGCAAAGACAACAATATGGCGCTAGGCTCCGAACAGATACGAAGGAGCCAGACCACACCATGAGCGAGTCCTTTTCCGCTGCAGTAAACCCCGTTTCCAAGGTCCTGATCGCCAACCGCGGCGAGATTGCCGTGCGCATCATCCGCGCGGCCCGCGATGAGGGCCTGATTTCGGTTGCCGTTTACGCCGACCCTGACCGGGATGCACTGCACGTCCGCCTTGCCGATGAAGCGTATGGCCTGGGTGGCAGCACCGCGGCCGAGTCCTACCTGGTGATGGACCGGATCCTCGAAGCAGCCCAACGCAGCGGCGCTGACGCCATCCACCCCGGCTACGGCTTCCTTTCCGAGAACGCCGACTTCGCCCAGAAGGTGATCGACGCTGGCATCACCTGGATTGGGCCCTCCCCCGACGCCATCTCCCAGCTCGGCGACAAGGTCAAAGCCCGCCACATCGCCGAGAAGGTCGGCGCACCCCTGGTGCCGGGCACCAAGGACCCGGTTGAATCCGTTCGTGAAGTCCAGGATTTCGCCAGCGAGTTTGGACTCCCCCTGGCGATCAAGGCGGCATTCGGCGGCGGTGGCCGCGGCATCAAGGTGGTCCGCGACGCTGCTGACATTCCCGAAGCCTACGATTCAGCAGTCCGCGAAGCCACCGCAGCCTTCGGCCGCGGCGAGTGCTTCGTCGAACGGTTCCTCGACGCACCCCGCCATGTCGAAACCCAGTGCCTCGCCGACGCCCACGGGAACGTCGTCGTCGTCTCCACCCGCGACTGCTCGCTGCAGCGCCGCAACCAGAAGCTGGTCGAAGAAGCGCCCGCACCGTTCCTGAGCGCGGACCAGAACCGCCGGCTCTACGAGGCGTCCAAGGCCATCCTTCGGGAAGCCGGCTACCAGGGCGCCGGGACGTGCGAGTTCCTGGTGGGCCAGGACGGCACCATCTCCTTCCTTGAGGTCAATACCCGGCTCCAGGTGGAGCACCCCGTCTCCGAGGAAGTCACCGGCATCGACCTGGTCCGGGAGCAGTTCCGGCTCGCCCGCGGCGAAGCCCTCGGCTACGGCGACCCCGAGGTCCGCGGCCACTCCTTCGAGTTCCGCATCAACGGCGAGGACGCGGGCCGGAACTTCATGCCCGCCCCCGGCACAGTCCAGACCCTCACCCTCCCCACCGGGCCCGGCATCCGGGTGGATTCAGGCATCGAGGCCGGTGAGGTGATCGGCGGCAACTTTGACTCCATGCTGGCGAAGCTCATTGTCACCGGGGCCACCCGCACCCAGGCCCTGCAGCGTGCACGGCGCGCCCTCTCGGAGATGCAGGTCACCGGCATGCCGACGGTGCTCCCGTTCCACGCCGCCGTCGTCGCCGACCCAGCCTTCGCGCCCACCGAGGGGCCGTTCACGGTTCACACCCGCTGGATCGAAACCGAATTCGACAACACCATTGCTCCGTGGTCCGCCGGGGAATCAGCCGATCCAGCGTCCGACGACGACGCCCCCCGCCAGCGGATCACCGTCGAGGTGGCTGGCAAACGCCTCGAGGTCGTCCTGCCCGCAGGGCTGGGCGGTACCGGCCGGCAGTCCCCTGCCGGGAAGCCCAAGAAGGCGCTGCGTGCCCGCGGTGGTTCGGCGTCGGCGGCCGACGGCGATGACCTCACCTCCCCCATGCAGGGCACCATCGTGAAGGTGGCTGTGTCCGACGGCGACCTCGTCGCGGAGGGTGACCTGATCGTGGTGCTTGAGGCCATGAAGATGGAGCAACCCTTGACCGCCCACAGGTCCGGCACCCTCTCCGGATTGAGTGCTTCGCCAGGCGACACGGTGGCCGCCGGAGCGGTCATCGCCGCGATCTCCGACTAGCCGCCGCACGCTCGTGCTGGGCTACCCGTCGTCTTCGGGCTGTCCCTGTTCTCGTTCAGCCTCTTTCTCCAGCTTCTCCTGCTCACGCTGCTGTTTTTCAAGCTCCCGCTCAGCCTCCCGCTGCGCCTTGTCATCCTCACTACCGGCGTCGTCCCCGTTCTCCTCCACATCGTCGCCACCCGATGGAGGACTCACCGGCGGGACGGGCGTTTCAGCCGGGGTTTCGGGTAAAGGCGACGGCGTGTTTGTGGTGGGCTCCGGAACGGGCGCTGCAGGCGCTGTGGGTGCTGTGGGCGCTGCGGGATCCGCTGGCCCAACCTCGGCCGTGATCGCAAGGAGCAACTCATCGATAGTTGACGTGATCTGCGCCGCGCGGTCGGAGCTGACGGTACCCTGCCCCTGCGCCACGGTGACCGCCTTACTGAGATCGATGGCCAACTGGGTGGCGCCGGCCTGGTCGCCGGCGGCAGCGGCTGTCGCAATGTCACGCACTGAGGCCTGGAAGGCGGCGGCCGTCTCCGACTCCAGTTCGGGAGCGCCGCACCCCGCCAGGAGCAGGGCGACGCCGAGGGACGCGCCTGCTGCCCACTGATATCCTCGCCGGCTCATGGTTGCACCCTTTCGTAGAGTTCCTGGAGCAATTCACCAGTGGTGCCCGGCACCGCCGGTAGCTCTTCGACGGTCTCCTGCCCGGCCAGATTCAGACCCACTACCGCTGCCATGCCGAGGGCAAGCACGGCGATAGCAGCGAACACGCCGATCAGCCATGGGCGCCGTCGGCCCGGTCGACGGCTGGCACCAGCGGGTCGCGCCGCCGTCGGGACAGCATTCGGGGTCGCCGGCCGGGGCCGGGTCTCAGGCGGGTTCGCAGGCCGGGTCGCGGGCCGGGACGCTGCCTGGTCGGCCCCCGGGGACGCACTAGCCTGCTGCACCTCAGTCGCGGCCGGAGCGGCAGCCATGATCGTGGTCCGCTCGGGCTGGTGTCCTGGCTCGTCGGGCACGGTGAGCTGGAACCGGGTCGCGGCGGGCCCCCCAGTGGTGAGCACCTCGGTGTGGGGCCCCCCAGTGGTAAACACCTCGGTGTGCGGTTCGGGGGTCTGCCACTGGGCGAATTCGGCGGCGACGGCGCCGGCAGTGGGCCGGTCGTCGGGGTGAGCGGCGGTCATCCGGGACAGCAGCGACTGCCAGTTCGATCCGAGGGCTGCAGGGATCTCCGGCGGTCGGTGCAGTCGAGCCACCGCCGATTCGAGACTGGTCCCCGGAAAGGCGCGCGCACCGGTCAGTGATTCCAGCAAAACCAGCCCTAGGGAGTAGATGTCGGTGGGAGTGCCGATGGCTCCGCCGCGGGCTTGCTCGGGGCTAAGGTAGGCGGCCGTGCCGATGGTCTGTCCGGTGGCCGTCTGCCGCGCGGCATCGTAGAAGCGCGCGATGCCAAAGTCGGTGAGCAGGTAGCCGAAGACCCCGCTATCGGGATCCGTGGTCCGCGTCAGGATGTTGGAAGGCTTGATGTCGCGATGCAGGATGCCCTGCTGGTGGATGTATGCCAAGGTCCTCGCCACGTCCCACCCTGCCAGCCGCACCGCATCGGAGGGTAGCGGACCGTCCGCGAGCAACGCGCCCAGATCGGGGCCCTCGATCAGTTCCATCACCAGGTAGGTGGGCCCCGACGAGGTACTGGACGAATCCATATCGAGCACCCGGACCAGTCCCGGGTGGTGGAGCCCCGCCAGGAGCCGGGCCTCGTCCGATCCGCGGGACACGCCGTCGGCTGCAGCGGACCGGAACAGCTTCACCGCCACGTCCCTGCCGAGCCGCATGTCACGGGCCCGGTACACCTCGGCCATCCCGCCGGTGCCGACCACGCTACCGAGGAGATAGCGTCCGTCAGCCAGTGATTGGGTACTCATACTTCCTCCGCTGGATTGATTTCCCGTCCGATTCTACGTGGGAGCCTCCACCCACCCTTCAGGAGCCGCCGACGACGACGGCGCGGCACCCGTGGGTACCGCGCCGTCGTGAAGGGTTGGGAAAGGGTCAGGCGACGTTGTTGTCGTAATCGTGGTCGCGGGTTTCCCGGCTGAGCCACAACGCAATGAACGTCGCTACTGCTGCCGCGCTCAGATACAGACCGACCAGCAGTGTGCTGCCGTCGGCGAGCTGCCAGAGGGCGATAGCAACGAACGACGCCGGAGCAGCACCGATGACACTCGACATGTTGTACGCAACGGCGGAACCGGTGTACCTGACGTTCGCCGGGAACAGCTCCGGCAGGATGGCCGCCATGGGTCCGAAGGTGAGGCCCATCAAGATGAAGCCGATGATGAGCAGCGCCATCGCACCGGTCGTGCCGGCACCGAACAGGGGAACCCAGGTGAAACCAAACAACGCGATCCCGATGGTGGTGGCCATCAGCATCTTCCGGCGGCCGAACTTCTCGGCAAGCGGGCCGGACACCAGGGTGAAGATGCCGAAGAACACCACACCGATTATGAGCATCATCAGGAAGTCTCCCCGCGCAATGCCCAGTCCCGGCACGAAGGCCTCAGCGGCGGCGTCGTCGAACCCGCGACCCGCAGCTTCGGCGGCCGCCCGTGCGTCCTCGACCGAGGCCGGGGTGGTGCCGAAGGTCAGCGTGAAGGCGGTCATCAGGTAGAACAGCACGTAGGTGGCGAACATGATGAACGTGCCGAGCAGCAGGGCCCGCCACTGGTGCTTGAAGACGCTGGCGAGAGGCAGTTTCACGACCTTGCCCTTGTCCTTGACCTGCTGGAAGGAGTGGCTCTCGATGAGCTTGAGGCGGACATACAGTCCAACGATGACCAGGACCGCGCTGAGCAGGAACGGTACCCGCCAGCCCCAGTCCAGGAACTCCTCATTGGTGAGGGTGGCGTTGAGGTAGACGAACAGGAGGTTCGCGAGGATGAAGCCGATCGGTGCACCCAGTTGCGGGAATGTGCCGTAGACGGCGCGCTTGTTCTTCGGCGCGTTTTCGGTGGCGAGCAGCGCAGCGCCGCTCCATTCACCACCGAGGGCGAGGCCCTGGAAGAAACGCAGCAGTACCAGCAGCGCCGGCGCGAGAATGATCCAGCCGTCCACCTGGGCGGTCGGCAGGACACCGATGAGGAACGTGGCAATACCCATGGTGAGTAGAGAAGCGACCAGCGTCCCCTTCCGCCCGATCCGGTCGCCGTAGTGACCGAAGATGATCGACCCGAGTGGCCGGGCCACGAAGGCGACGCCGAAGACGGCGAAGGAGCTCAGAATCGCGTTCGCCGGGGTGGCGTCCGGGAAGAAAAGCGCAGGGAAGACCAGCACTGATGCCGTGGCGTAAATGTAGAAGTCATAGAACTCGATGGTGGTGCCGATCAGGCTGGCGAAGATGACGCGGCCCTTGGGATTCTTCGGCTTTGCTACACCGACGTCCACGGCGGACGGGGTTGTTGACATGTCTGCGGCTTTCTCTCACTAGGGCGCGCGTCGGCGCCTCGAACAGGGTGGGTGAATGCATCTATCAGACCAGCAAGGTCCAGCAGGTGGATAAAATTGTCCAGCATGTGGACAGCGTGACCCAAGGTTGGGTCACCGAGCCCCACCCAGGCGGGGCGGATCCGGCGCGTACTTCCGAAAAGTCCTAGAGTCGGACGTGCAGCCGCCGGGCAGCCTCAGAGATGGAGCCGGTCAGCGACGGGTAGACGGTGAAGGTGTTGGCCACATCGTCAACGTGGAGCTTCTTGGTCACCGCGAGCGCCAGCGGAAAAATCAGCTCGGAGGCGCGGGGGCCGACGACGACGCCGCCAATCACCGTTCCGGACCCCTTGCGGGAGATGATTTTCACAAACCCGTCAGTGACGTTCATCATCTTCGCGCGGGCATTGGTGTGCAGCGAAAGCTTGACGACGTCGCCCTGGTAACGGCCGGACTCGACGTCCGCCTCGGAGACGCCAACCGTCGCGATCTCGGGGGCCGTGAAAATGTTGGAAGCAACCTGCTTCAGTTTCAGCGGGGTCACACTGTCCCCCATCAGGTGGGCCATGGCGATCCGGCCCTGCATCGCCGCCACCGAGGCGAGCGCCAGCACGCCCGTGCAGTCCCCCGCCGCGTACACGTTCGGGGCTGAGGTGCGGGAGACGCCGTCGACCTTGATGTGGCCCGACTCGGTGAGCTGGACCCCTGCGTCCTCAAGCCCAATGCCCGCGGTGTTGGGGATTGACCCGACGGCGATCAGACAGTGGCTACCCTCAACGGTCCGGCCGTCGGAGAGCGTAACGACGACGCCGTCACCCACCCGCTGCACGCCCTGCGCCCGGCATTCCGACAGCACCGTCATTCCGCGGTTGGTGAATACGTTCTCAAGCACCTCGGCGGCGTCGGCGTCCTCTCCGGGGAGTACCCGGTCCCGGCTGGAGATCAGGGTGACCTTCGATCCGAGGCCGTCGTAGGCTGAGGCGAACTCGGCGCCCGTGACCCCCGAGCCAACCACAATGAGATGCTCAGGTACCTCGGTGAGGGTGTAGACCTGGGTCCAGTTGAAGATTCGCTCGCCGTCGGGCTGGGCAGTGGGCAGCTCACGGGGATGCGCACCGACGGAAAGGAGGACGGCATCGGCTTCGACCACTGTGGCCTCGCCGTCGGAGGTGACCTCAAGCCGGTGGTTGTCCAGCAACTTTCCTTCGCCGATGAGGATCTTCACACCCACCCGCTCCAGTGCGCGGGCGATATCGGCTGACTGCTCGGCAGCAAGTTTCAGGAGCCGCGCGTTGACCTGACCGAGATCCGCGTAGGCCGCCTCGGTGTTTTCGAAGCGCACCCCCAGTTCATGCGCCGAGGCCACTCGTGCCATGATGTCGGCTGTCGCGATGAGTGTCTTGGAGGGCACGACGTCGGTCAGCACTGCCGCTCCACCGAGCCCGTGTCGTTCGACGATAGTGACGCTGGCGCCGAGGGACGCGGCGACCATTGCCGCCTCATACCCGCCGGGACCGCCGCCCAGGATAGCTATTCGAAGGGCACTGAAATCAAGTTGGCTGGTCACAACTGTCCATTCTGTCCTATCCCCGCCGCTCGCTCAAACGATTCCCGTCCCGGCCACCCGCTCTCGGCGGTGGCCGCGGGCGGGGAACTGAGGGTAAGTTTGATCAGTGATCGAGAACCCCACGTCAATGACGCCGACCGACCCTTTCGACCTGGCCCGCGCCGCGGCCGATTACATCGCCGCGCAGACGGGCGTCGACCGCCACGATATTGCCCTGGTGCTGGGCTCGGGGTGGGGTGAATCAGCCAACCTGATCGGCGAAACCACCCACACCCTCGAGGCCTCGGACATCCCCGGCTTCTCGGCCCCCGCCGTCGAGGGCCACGTCGGGACCGTGCGGTCAGTCCTGACGACGTCGGGCAAACGCGCCCTGGTGGTTGGTTCCCGCACCCACTATTACGAGGGCAAGGGTGTTCGGGCCGTCGTGCACGGGGTGCGAACCGCCGCCGCTACCGGGGCGAAGATCATGGTGCTGACCAACGGGTGTGGCGGGTTGCAGGAGAAGTGGACCCCGGGCACCCCCGTCCTGATCAGCGATCACCTTAACCTCACCGCCACGTCACCACTCGAGGGCGCCACCTTCGTTGACCTGACCGACCTCTACTCCTCGCGGGTCCGAACGATCGCCCGCGAGGTCGATCCGTCCCTCGACGAGGGCGTCTACGCGCAGTTCACCGGACCGCACTATGAGACGCCCGCCGAGGTGCGTTACGCCAGGACGATCGGTGCTGACCTGGTGGGCATGTCGACGGCACTCGAGGCCATCGCCGCCCGCCACGCTGGCATGGAGGTGTTCGGAATTTCCCTGGTCACCAACCTGGCCGCCGGCATCAGCACCGCACCGCTGAGCCACGCCGAAGTGATCGAATCCGGCACGGCAGCCGGACCCCGCATCTCACGCCTGCTGGCTGACATCATCAGCCGGCTCTAGAAGTTGACCGAAGGTATGAAAAAGCTATGACGCACGCCGACCACGAATCACTTCTCGCAGCCGCACGCACCTGGGCGGCCGAGGACCCCGATCCGCACACCACCGCGGAGCTGGAGGCGCTGCTCGCGCAGGTGGCCGACGACGACACCCGTACCGCCGCAACCCAGGACCTGCAGGACCGTTTCAGCGGACCGCTGCTCTTCGGCACTGCGGGACTCCGTGCTGCCCTGGGCGCCGGACCGAACCGGATGAACCGGGTCGTGGTTCGCCGCGCCGCCGCCGGTCTGGCCGCCCACGTGACTGGCAGCGCCGAGGGGGCGTATGTGCCGCGCGCCGTCGTCGGCTTCGATGCCCGCCACAACTCGCGGATCTTCGCCGAGGAAACCGCTGCCATCTTCACCGCCGCGGGCATCCAGACCTTCCTGATGCCCAGCGAACTGCCGACGCCGGTCCTCGCCTACGCGGTCCGCGCCTTGGAGTGTGAGGTGGGGGTGATGGTCACGGCAAGCCACAACCCACCCCAGGACAACGGGTACAAGGTCTACCTGGGAGGCCGCGCCGTCGACGACGCCGGCCGCGGGGCACAGATCGTGGCCCCGCAGGACACCGAGATCGCCGCCCGCATTGCAGCGGTAGGCCAGCTCGGCAGCATCCTGCTGGCGGCCGAGGGCTGGAATGTCCTGCCGGAGAGCATCGCCAAGGACTATGTCACATCGGTGGTTGCACTGGCGGATCGGGAGCGGTTCCCGGACCGGGACCTCTCGATCGTGCTGACCCCGATGCACGGGGTAGGCGGCACCACCGCACAGCAAGTGCTGGCCGCCGCCGGATTCGGGTCCGTCCACGTGGTAGCCGAGCAGGCAGACCCGGACCCCGACTTCCCCACCGTTGACTTCCCCAACCCCGAGGAGCCCGGCGCGCTCGACCTTGCCATCGCTGCTGCTCTAGTTCACGACGCCGACCTGGTGCTGGCCAACGACCCGGACGCCGATCGGGTTGCAGTAGCAGCCAAAGATCCGGCGACCGGTGAGTGGCGGATGCTCCGCGGCGATGAGACGGGGGCCCTGCTGGGGCAACACCTCGCCGTGCGCCGGGCGCAGGACACCGGTGCGCTTGCTGCGGGAACCGTCTTCGCCAACTCGATTGTGTCCTCGCGGCTACTCTCCCGCATCGCCGCAACCGCCGGGATCCCCCACACCGAAACCCTGACCGGATTCAAGTGGATTGCCCGGGTCCCGTCGCTCGCCTACGGCTACGAGGAAGCGCTGGGCTACTGCGTGGCACCCGACCTGGTCCGGGACAAGGATGGGATTTCCGCGGCGCTGCTCCTGGCCGAGCTTGCCGCGGCCACCAAGGCCGAGGGTCGGACCCTGTTTGACCTGCTCGATGACCTGGCACTGCTGCACGGGCTGCACGCCAGCGACCAGCTCTCGGTCCGGGTCGGCAGCCTTGGCCTGTTGGACGCCATGATGAACCGGTTGCGGGAAAACCCCCCGCAGGCCTTCGCGGACTCGGCAGTCGACGTCGTGCAGGACCTCCTCACCGGCTACGCCGGGCTTCCGCCGACCGACGGGCTGCTGTACCTGACCCGGGACGACACCCGGGTGATCATCCGGCCCAGCGGCACCGAGCCGAAGCTGAAGTGCTACCTGGAGGTCATCGAACCGGTGGAGTTGGCCGCCGAGCTCGACGATGCGAAGCTGACCACCCGCGCCCGGCTGGACGCGGTTCTGCGCGATGTGGAGGAGTCCCTGGGGCTCTAACCGCTGGGAACACCGCTGCGTGACTGGGCTCCACCGTGGTGAACCGGGGCTATCGGGTACCCGTCTGGGTGCCGCTGCCGCCCTGGGCGCTGAATCCAGTTATGGTTGAGTCAGTATCGTTTTGCACAATTTCGAGGAGACTCCATGTCACACACCACTACGTCCTCCGAGCGGACCGCTCCGCGCAAGCAGCCCACCCACTCGGGCGAAGGCCACCTGGTCAACAACCTCGTGACATTCGCCGTAATGATGGTGTTGTTCCTCGGCGCCGTCGGCTCCCTGGCCTTCTTCGACCAAAACAATGTCTGGGCCTTCGCCGTCTGCCTGACGCTGTTCTTCCTGGCCTTCTGGATCCCCCAGTCCATCCTGGGACGCTCCGATACCGGACCAACCCTCGCCAAGGGCGACCGCAAGGCCTAGCCGGCCAATACACGGCTTCCACCCATAAAAAGTGGCGGACCTGCAGACGAGTGGTTGAGCAACCACTCCCCTGCAGGTCCGCCACTTTTTTGTGCGGTGGGACGGCTAGAGCAGACCCTTGGTGTGCCAGACGGTCTTCGTTTCGGTGAAGAACGTGATCCGGTCGATCGAGGGGGCTCCGGCGTCGGGCCCGGTCTCGGGCGGGAGCACCCGTTTCAGGGTTTCGGCCGCGGCGATCTGCAGGTCCACCCAGTCCAGGTTCTCGGCACCGAGCAGGTCCAGGGCGTTGACGTCGGCGTGGGAGGCCAGCCAGGGGGCGATCTCGGCGGGGGAACCGCTGAGGATGTTCACGACGCCGGCGGGCACGTCGGAGGTGGCAAGGACTTCCCCGAGGCTCAGGGCCGCCAGCGGTGCACGCTCGTTGCCCAGCACCACCACGGTGTTCCCGCTGACCAGCACCGGCGCGACGGCGCGGACAAACCCGAGCAGCGAACCGGGTCCTTGGGGTGCGATGACCGCGACGACGCCGGTGGGCTCGGGAGTGGACAGGTTGAAGTACGGGCCCGACACCGGGTTCGCATTACCTGCCACCTGCACGTATTTATCGGCCCAGCCGGCGTACCAGACCCACAGGTCGATGGCTTCGTCGACCTGGGCGGCCGCCGCCGTATCGGAGACCCCTTCGGATGCGGCGATTTCCTCGGCGAACTGCGCCCGGCGCCCGTCCAGGACCTCCGCGATCCGGTACAGCACCTGGCCGCGGTTGTACCCGGAGGTTCCGGCCCAGCCGCTCACGGCAGCGCGGGCGGCGGTGACGGCGTCGCGCGCGTCCTTGCGTGATCCCTTGGCGGCGTTGACCGTGTTCAACATGGGGCCACCCTTCCTGGTTGCTACCTCATACACCCGACCCGATTCGCTGCGGACGAACTTGCCGCCAATGTAAAGCTTGTATGTCTTGGGTACGCCTAGCCGTGCAGCGCTCATTTGGAGCCTCCCAGGGGGGTCTTGTTCATGATGGCTGAGACGACCGATGACTTGGGCCCAGCCGCGGGGGCCAGGTAGGCGCCGAGTCCGTGGCGGCCGCCTTCCCTGCCGTACCCGGATTCCTTGTAGCCGCCGAACGGCGACGCGGGGTCGAACTTGTTGAACGTGTTGGCCCAGACCACCCCGGCACGCAACTTGTCGGCGACCGCGAGGACCCGGCTGCCCTTGTCCGACCAGATCCCTGCCGAGAGACCGTACGGGGTGTTGTTGGCCTTCGCAATCGCCTCCGCCGGGGTGCGGAACGTCAGGACCGAGAGCACTGGTCCGAAGATCTCGTCCCGGGCGATGCGGTGACTGGTGGACACGTTCGTGAAAATCGTGGGCGGGAACCAGAAGCCCTGCTGCGGCAGGTTACTCGCCGGGCTCCACCGGGTGGCGCCCTCCTGCTCGCCGATGTCGGAGAGCTCACGCATCCGGCCCAGCTGGGACGCCGAGTTAATGGCACCAATGTCAGTGTTCTTATCCAGCGGATCCCCTACCCGCAGCGTGGACAAGCGCTCCTTGAGACGTTCGACGACTTCGTCATGCACCGATTCCTGCACCAGCAGGCGTGATCCGGCGCAGCAGACCTGCCCCTGGTTGAAGAAGATCCCGTTGACGATGCCTTCGATGGCCTGGTCGATCGGGGCGTCATCGAACACGATGTTCGCGCCCTTGCCGCCGAGTTCGAGGGTGAGCTTCTTGCCGGTCCCGGCAGTCGAACGGGCAATGGACCGGCCGACGGCGGTGGACCCCGTGAACGCCACCTTGTTGACGTCCGGATGGTTCACCAGGGCCGAGCCGGTGGCCCCCGCGCCGGTAACAATGTTGACCACGCCTGCCGGCAGGTCGGCCTGCTGCAGGATTTCGGCGAACAACATGGCAGTCAGGGACGTGGTCTCGGCGGGTTTGAGGACCACGGTGTTGCCGGCGGCCAGGGCCGGGGCAATCTTCCACGCCAGCATCAGAAGCGGGAAATTCCACGGGATCACCTGGGCTGCCACACCCAGCGAACGCGGGTTCGGGCCCAGCCCTGCATGGTCGAGTTTGTCGGCCCAGCCCGCATAGTAGAAGAACCACGCGGCCACCAGGGGAACGTCGACGTCGCGGCTTTCCTTGATCGGCTTGCCGTTGTCGAGGGTTTCGGCGACGGCCAGTTCACGGGAACGTTCCTGCACCAGCCGGGCAATACGGAACAGGTACTTGCCCCGGTCGGCGCCGGAGAGCTTCGACCAAGTCTTCTCGTAGGCCCGCCGGGCGGCAGCGACGGCGGTATCGACGTCGGCCTCGCTGGCGCACGAGATGGTGGTGATCTTCTGCTCGGTGGCCGGGGAGATCGTGGTGAAGGACTCACCGTTGCCGGGGACGAACTCACCGTTGATGAACAGGCCGTACTCGCTCTTGAGGTCCAGGATGGATGTGGACTCCGGGGCCGGTGCGTACTCTAGAAAAGTCATGGGTAGTCCTTAGTCGATCGTGACGTAGGCAGGGCCGGAGTAGCTGCCGCTGGTGAGCTTCTGACGCTGCAGGAGCACGTCATTGAGCAGGCTTGAGGCGCCGAAGCGGAACAGGTCCGGCTCCAGCCATTCCTCTCCAACGGTCTCGGCGACGGTGACCAGGTACTTGATGGCGTCCTTCGACGTGCGGATCCCGCCGGCCGGCTTCACCCCGATCTTTTCGCCGGTCAGCCGGTGCCAGTCCCGGACCACTTCAAGCATGGACAGCGTCACCGGGAGGGTCGCCGCGGGGGCCACCTTGCCGGTGGAAGTCTTGATGAAGTCCCCGCCGGCCAGGATGGACAGCCACGAGGCACGCCGGATGTTGTCGTACGTATTCAGCTCACCGGTTTCCAGGATCACCTTCAGATGCGCGTACGAACCATCGGGGCGGCGGCAGGCCTCCTTCACCGCAACGATCTCGTCGAAGACCAGACCATACCGGCCCGACAGGAACGCGCCACGGTCAATGACCATGTCGATCTCATCCGCACCCGCCGCGACCGCATCGGCGGTGTCCGAGAGCTTCACCGACCGCGACGCCCGGCCGGAGGGGAACGCCGTGGCAACAGCAGCCACATTGATACGGCCCGGGGCGTCGGCGTCGTGGGCCCTCCCCAGCGCCTCGACCGCGTACGGCACCATGTCGCCATACACACACACCGCGGCCACCCGCGGGGTGGAGAGATCGCCGGCGTCGGGCACCAACGCCTTCGCGACGAGCGACCTGACCTTGCCAGGGGTGTCTGACCCTTCGAGAGTGGTCAGGTCGATCAGGGAAATGATCTTGTCCAGGGCCCAGGCCTTGGACGTCGTCTTGATTGACCGGGTCCCGAGGGCCGCCGCGCGCGCTTCCAGGCCCACCGCGTCAACGCCGGCAATGCCCTCCAGATAGCGTCGCAGGCTCTTCTCCGTCAGGTCCCCGCCGATCACTTCCAATGCACGTGACGCGGGAGCGATCGCGGTGCTCCCGGTGGCAGTAGTTTCCATCGTTGAGTGTTCTCCGTACTTTGATTCGGTGCCATGGCGGGACGGTTCCCTCAGCGAAGATCGTCCCCGCAGCAGCGCTGCTGACGGCTGGTTTCCAGGGGCTGTGGGACAGGAGGTCATACCCGTATGGTCGCGTCCGACTTTACCACCGCGCCCTGTCCGCGGCGATGCCCGCCAGCCTTGGTCGCCAGCTTGGCCGCCAGCCTGGTCGCCGGCCTTCTCGCTGGTACGCCTAATCGGTGAAGATCGCGTCCACCACATTCTGGGCCCAGGTGAGGATGTCGGCGTCGGCGAGGTCCCGCCCGCCCACCGGTGAGGATTTGGGCTTCGGAATCAGCGCGGCGTTCAGCGCCGGTTTCAGCGAGGCCCCCGGATACATGCGCTTGAGCCGCATCTCCTTCGATTCCGGCAGGACGGCCGGGGCGAACTTGATGAAGTTCCCCTGCAGCGCCACATCGGTCAGGCCCGCGGCACGCGCCGCCACCCGGAACCGGGCCACCGCAATGAGGTTGACCACCGGGGCGGGCGGCTCCCCGTATCTGTCGTTGAGTTCCTCCACCACCCCGTCGATTGCCTCGTCCGTCACAGCTGAAGCCAGCTTGCGGTAGGCCTCCAGGCGCAGCCGCTCCCCCGGCACGTAGTCGTGGGGCAGGTGGGCGTTGACGGGCAGCTCGATCTTCATCTCGGCCGTCTTCTCTTCGGCTTCACCGCGGAAGTCCGCAACCGCCTCCCCGACCAGCCTGATGTACAGATCGAAGCCAACACCCTGGATATGGCCGGACTGTTCGCCGCCGAGCATGTTGCCAGCACCGCGGATCTCGAGGTCTTTCATGGCTAGCTGCATGCCGGCACCGAGTTCGTTGTGCGACGCGACGGCCTTCAACCGCTCCAAAGCCACCTCGCCGAGCGGCTTCTCCGACGGGTAAAGGAAGTAGGCGTAGGCCCGCTCCCGGCCGCGCCCCACCCTGCCGCGGAGCTGGTGCAACTGGGACAGGCCGTAGTTGTCGGCCCGGTCCACAATCAGCGTGTTCGCGTTGGAGATGTCCAGGCCGGTCTCGATAATGGTGGTGCACACCAGAACGTCGAAGCGTTTCTCCCAGAAGTCGACAATGATTTGTTCCAGGCGGGATTCGCTCATCTGGCCGTGCGCGACGGCGACGCGGGCCTCCGGCACCAGCTCTTTCAGGTGCGCTGCGGTCCGGTCGATTGAGGACACCCGGTTGTGGACGAAGAACACCTGGCCTTCGCGCATCAGCTCACGGCGCACCGCCGCCGACGTCTGCTTGTCGGTGTAGGGGCCCACATAGGTGAGTACCGGGTGGCGTTCCTCCGGCGGGGTGGCGAGGGTGGATGTTTCCCGGATGCCGGTCAGCGACATTTCGAGCGTCCTGGGGATCGGCGTCGCACTCATGGCGAGGACGTCCACGTTGGTGCGCATTTTCTTCAGCGCTTCCTTGTGCTCCACGCCAAAGCGCTGCTCCTCGTCAACGATCACCAGGCCCAGGTCCTTGAACCTCACCTGGTCCGAGAGCAGCCGGTGGGTGCCGATGACGACGTCGACGGCGCCCGTGCCGATCCCCTCAACCGTTTCCCTGGATTCCTTGGCACTCTGAAACCGGGACAGTGGTTTGACCCGCACCGGGAAGCCTGAGAACCGTTCGGAGAAGGTTTCGTTGTGCTGCTGCACCAGCAGCGTGGTGGGCACCAGGACCGCCACCTGCTTGCCGTCCTGGACGGCTTTGAACGCGGCCCGCACGGCGATCTCGGTTTTCCCGTAGCCGACGTCGCCGGAGACCAGACGGTCCATCGGCACTTCGCGTTCCATGTCGGCCTTGACCTCGTTGATGGTGGTCAGCTGGTCCGGGGTTTCGATGTACGGGAAGGCTTCTTCAAGCTCGCGTTGCCACGGGGTGTCGGTGGAAAAGGCGAAGCCGCGCGATGCCATCCGCGCCGAGTACAGCCGGATCAGCTCCCCGGCGATCTCCTTGACCGCCTTCCGGGCCTTGGACTTGGTGCTGGCCCAGTCGGAGCCACCCATCTTGCTGAGCGCCGGGGCGTCGCCGCCCACGTACCGGGTCACCTGGTCCAGCTGGTCGGTGGGGACAAACAGCCGGTCCCCGGGGGCACCACGTTTGGACGGCGCGTATTCGAGCAGCAGGTACTCGCGGATGGTCTTCGTGGGGCCGGCGCCGGTGGCGCGCTGCAGGAGTTCAACGAATCGGGCGACGCCGTGCTGTTCGTGCACCACATAGTCGCCCTCGCGCAGCTGCAGGGGGTCGACGGCGTTGCGGCGTTTCGACGGCATCTTGCGCATGTCACGGGTGCCGGACGCGGTGGTCCTGCCCAACAGGTCCGCCTCGGTCAGCAGTCCGAGCTTGAGCGAGTCCAGCACGAAACCGCGGCCGGCGGAGGCTGTGGTGATCTCGATGATGCCCGGCTGCGGCGGCGAATCGAGCGAGTCCACCCGGGCCGCCGGGATGTCATGGTCATGGAACAGTTCGGCCAGCCGTGCGGCGGGACCCGGGCCCTCGGTGGCGACCACCACCCGCCACTGGTCTCTGACCCGTTTGCCGAGGAAGTCCATCATTTCCGCCACATCGCCCTGGTAGCCGCGTGGCTCGCGTGCGTGGACGGTGAACGTGTCAATTTCGGGCAACAGCTCCTGCAGCGAATCGTCGGAACCGAAGGATGTGATGGACCACCAGGCGACGGCGTTGGCCAGGGCCGCCGACCGGGTGTCGGTCAGCGACCTGAAGCTGGCGGTCTGGAGGTCGGCCCCCAGGGTGCCGCCCAGGTCCAGCGGCGCGGCGCCGCCGTCGGACGCTGTTGCCCAGGCCGCCTCAAGGAACTCCTCATTGGTCGCAGCGAGGTCGTGGGCGCGGGTGCGCACCTTTTCCGGTTCGATCACGACGGCGATCGACCCGGCCGGGAGTTCGCCCACCAGCGGCACCATTGAGTCCACCAGGACCGGTGCCAGGGATTCCATCCCTTCGACGGCAATTCCGCCGGCAATCTTTTCCAGCATGGCTGCCGCCGCCGGCAGATCGGGCTTCAGGAGGGCGGCCCGGGACATCACCGATGGGGTGATGAGGATTTCGCGGCAGGGCGGCGCGAACAACGCGGCCGGGCTGCCGTCTTCCTCCCGCACCAGTGACCGCTGGTCGGCGACGGCGAACCAGCGCATCGCCTCCACCTCGTCGCCGAAGAACTCGACCCGGATGGGGTGGTCCTCGGTGGGCGGGAACACATCGATGATGCCGCCGCGGACGGCAAACTCGCCGCGGTGGGTGACCATGTCCACCCGGGCATAGGCTGCGTCGGAGAGCGCCCTGACCACGTCGGTGAACGCCGCGTCCTGCCCGACGGTCAGGGTGACGGGCAACAGTTCACCGAGACCAGCGACCAGTGGCTGCACCACAGCCCGGATGGGAGCGACCATGATCCGTACGGGTTGACCCTCGGGATGGGCGAGGCGGCGCAGCACCGAGAGTCGACGACCAACGGTGTCGGAGCGGGGTGACAACCGTTCATGCGGCAGGGTTTCCCAACTGGGGAACTCCTCAATGTCCGACGCCGGCAGGTAGCTCCTGAGCGCGGCCGCCAGGTCCTCCGCTTCCCGGCCGGTCGCTGTCACTGCCAGAACCACTGGTGCCCGGGCGTCGTCGCCGGCTGGCCTGGAGTCAACCGACGCCTCGAGTCCGTCCACCATCTCGGCGAGGAGCGCAGCCCGCAGCCCGGCGGGCGCACCGATCTGCAGATCGGTGTTTCGCTCGCTGCTGCCGTGTGATGCGTTCATCCGCACCCGGGCGAAGGACGTGTCCTCGATCAGTGCGGCGCGCAGTCCGTTCAGGCTCAAAGGTTCTCCTACAGGATCCGTCAGTTCCAGCAAATATTCGGTCATAAAGTTTCAGGTGCTGGGGACCCCCATGTCGGTCCTACCCAGCACAAAAGCCCGAAATTCTGTCGAATTCCGGGGATACCCCAAGCCTACCCTGCGGGCCGACCGTGGCGCCCGATCAGGCCTTAGGATGGGTGGGACGCAAAACGCCTTTCAACTTCGGAGGATCCTTGGCACTGAACGCCTCAACCACCCTGCCCTACGACGCTGCCACAGTGACCGGAGTCTTCACCGACGAGGCCTTCCTGAAGCATGTCAGCGAGCACGTCGGCGGCACCCTGAAATCAGTGACGGTCGACGGTGACACAGCGGCTGCCTTCACCCTGACCGCTGTGCGGACCCTCCCCACAAAGCGGCTCCCGGAGATGGCGCGTAAGTTTGTCGGCGACAGCCTTACCGTCACGCAGACCGAACAGTGGGCAGCGCCCCTGCCCGATGGGTCACGTGTTGCCAAGATCACCATGACCGTCGCCGGCGTTCCGCTCACCGTCGACGCCGAGCAGCGCCTCGTCGCCGTCGACGCGGCCACCCGGGTGGAGCTGACCGGCACCGTGAGCTCTTCGATTCCATTCATGGGAGCGAAGATCGCCTCGGCGGCAGAGCCGATGATCGGTAAAGCCCTTAACCTTCAGGCCTCCGAAGCCAGCAAATGGCTTGAACGCCGCTAGGCAGAGAAGGAAAAACCCGTGTCACTCCCCACCCCTTTAGCCCTGATTCTCATTCTTAGCGGCGTCTGGACCTTGATCGTCTGGCCACCCTTCCTCCGGCGAATCTTCAAGGACCCCCGTTCGAAAGACGAGCGGGGAGCCCCGACCCGTTTCCTCAAGGTCCATTTCATGCTGATCAGCACCTCAATGATCCTGGGCCTTGCCACCCTGGTGATCGGCATCCGCACCCTGGTTAGCTAAGCAGTTGGATAGGTCGAAAAGTGAGCAATAACCAGGAACCTCAACCCCCCAAACAGGTCCTCGGGCGGTCGAGCTATCCCGAGTACCAGCGAATCAGTGAGATTCTCCGCAAGGAAACTGTTGGCGGCATCCTGTTGCTCATTGCAGCAGTCGTGGCACTGGTCTGGGCCAACTCCCCAGCATCAGCCAGCTACTTCGCAATCCGGGACTTCGAGTTCGGCTATGAGCCGTGGCACCTTCGGCTGAGCGTTGGCGCGTGGGCCGCAGACGGTCTACTCGCGATCTTCTTCTTTCTGGTGGGTCTCGAGCTTAAGCGCGAGTTCGTCGCGGGAGACCTCAGAAAGTTCAGCCGGGCCGTGGTTCCGGTGACCGCCGCTGCCGGCGGCGTCCTGGTACCGGCCCTCTTCTACGTGGCGATCAACCTGTCCTCCCCCGAGTCGCTCAGGGGGTGGGCTATCCCCACGGCCACCGATATTGCGTTCGCCCTGGCGGTGCTGGCGGTAATCAGTTCCCACCTCCCCAGTGCGTTGCGGGTCTTTCTGCTTACCCTCGCCGTGGTCGATGACCTGATGGCGATCGGGATTATTGCGTTCTTCTACTCGGACGACGTGGAGTTCACCTACCTGCTGTTCATGCTGGTCCCGCTGGCCCTGTTTGGTTTCCTGGCCCAGAAGAACCCCAAGTATTTCGGCCGGCACACCCCCGCCGCCTGGCTGATCCTCCTGCCGATCGGTGTGGCAACGTGGATCCTGATGCATGCCTCAGGAGTCCATGCGACCGTTGCCGGCGTCCTGCTGGGGTTCCTGGTTCCAGTGCTGCGTAAGACCAAGGACGGCACCATCAAACTGCCGCGCCCCAACAAACCTGGGCTCGCGGAGATTTTTGAACACCGGTTCCGTCCACTGTCCACCGGCTTTGCGGTGCCCGTATTCGCTTTCTTCTCTGCCGGAGTCGCCGTCGGAGGGCCCGAAGGGTTGATGTCAGCGATCGGGGACACGGTGACGCTGGGGATCGTTGCCGGGCTGGTGCTGGGTAAACCGGTCGGCATCCTGTTGACCACGTTCGCTCTGACCAAAACCACCCGGGCGAACCTCGACCCCGACCTGCGGTGGATTGACCTGCTCGGTGTCGGGTTGCTCGCTGGGGTGGGCTTCACGGTGTCGCTCCTGGTCAACGACCTGAGCTTCGAGCAGGGATCAGAGCACAACGACCACGCGAAGGTGGCCATCCTGTGCGCCTCGGTGATTGCTGCGCTGGCCGCCTCGGTGATCCTTCGCAGCCGGAACAAGCACTACCGCCGGGTCGTGGAAGCCGAACAAATCGACGCCAACGACGACGGCGTCCCCGACCTGTTCGAGGACCGGAACCGCCAGTAGCTGTTACCGGTTCGCGGCGAGCAGCGCTTCTTCGAGCGCCACCCAGGCCAGCATCGCGCACTTGACGCGGGCCGGATAGCGGGAGACTCCGGCGAGGGCTGCCGCGTCCCCGAGCACTTCCTCGTTGGGTGTGACCCGTCCGCGCGAGCGCATGACGGTCCTGAACTCGTCCACCAGATCCATCACCTCGTCGCGGCCCAGACCCTGCATCAAATCGGTCATAACCGAGGCCGAGGACATGGAGATGGCGCAGCCGGCGCCGTCCCAACTGACGCTGGTCAGCACTCCGTCCGCGAGGATGGCTCGCAGGGTAATCTCATCTCCGCATACCGGGTTCAGCTGGTGGGACTCTCCGAGGGTCCCGACGCCGTCGTGCTCCAACAGCCCGGCTCCGTGCCGCTCCTTGGCATGATCAAGGATGATCTGTTGATAGAGCTGCTGCAGGTCATCGGACATTATTTGACTCCAAAGAACGGGCGCACACCGGCGACGGCTGCCAGGAAGGCATCCACTTCATCGCTGGTGTTGTAAAGGTAGGTGCTGGCGCGGGTGGTCGCGGTCAGGCCGAGCCGACGGTGCAACGGCTGGGCGCAGTGGTGCCCCACCCGCACGGCGATGCCCTGATGATCCAGGTACTGGCCGACGTCGTGGGCGTGGACGCCGTCGACGTCGAACGCCGCCAACCCAATCCGTTGCACACCCGCGGCCGGTCCGAGGACCCTGATCCCGGGCAGCTGGCTCAGTCCGTCGACCAGTTGTTTGCCGAGTGTCTCTTCCCATTGTTGGATGCGCTGCATGCCAGTTTCGGTCAGGTAGTTCGCTGCCGCCGCCAGGGCGATGGCCTGGGAGATCCGCTGGGTGCCGGCTTCGAACCGTGCAGGTGCGGGAAGGTATTCGGCCCGTTCCATGGTGACCGTGGTGATCATGGATCCCCCGGTCAGGAAGGGCGGCATCGCGTTGAGCAGTTCGGCTCGCCCGTAGAGGGCGCCGATCCCGGTGGGACCCAGCATCTTGTGCCCGGAGAAGGCCATGAAATCGATGTCGAGCGCGTGCACGTCGACCGGCAGGTGCGGCACCGACTGGCACGCGTCGAGGACGGTCAGCGCCCCATGCTGCTGCGCCAGGGCCACCAGCTCCGCGACGGGGTTGATGGTGCCCAACACGTTGGAGGCGTGGGTGAAGGCGACGATTGCGGTGGCCTGGTTGATGATGGTCGCCGCCTCGTCCAGGCGAAGCGCGCCGTCGTCGTCAACCGGGATGTACCGGAGCGTGGCACCGGTGCGGGCTGCCAACTCCTGCCACGGAATGAGGTTGGCGTGATGCTCCATCTCGGTGACAACAATTTCGTCGCCTGGACCGATGACGAAGCGCGCAGCGGCGGATCCGCCACGGCCCGCCGAGGCGTTCGAGAAAGAGTAGGCCACCAGGTTGATGGCCTCCGTGGCGTTGGAGGTCCAGACGATCTCGTCCACCGCCGCGCCAACGAAAGCGGCGATGGTGTCACGGGCAGCCTCGAAGGCGTCGGTGGCGTCAACTGCGAGGGAGTGGGCTCCCCTGTGTACCGCCGCATTGCGCTGCTCGTAGAATTCCTGCTCAGCCTCGAGCACGGTGATCGGGTTTTGCGAGGTCGCACCCGTATCCAGGTAGATCAGTGGCCGAGAATTGACCTGGGTGTCCAGAATGGGGAAATCGTTGCGGATCCGCCTCACCTCGGTGTCGGTCAACGGCCCCTCAACCAGCTGGAGCGACGAGGGGATAGCAACGGGATTCACAATCAGACTCCTTACAGGTCAGCGCGGTACCTCTGCTGCTGGGTAGGGCGACCACTCAGCCGTCCCACCCAACAAGACCATTAGGACATACGGCTGTACGGTAATTCTCTCACGCGTCCCGGCCGGACGAACCCCCGCGCGTCTGATCCTAGGGGGTAGGCCGGGGTGAGGCCGGCGGATTCAGCGAATCGATGGCTGGCAGCGCGTTTCCCTCCCAATCGAACATGGTGAGATTCGCGTACCGGTTACAGACACCCGGCGCGGCGGGTACCCCCGGGAGCCAGCCCGGTTCCCACACAAAATAGCCGAGGCCGTGGTTGTCGGGAACCTGCTCTATCACCTTCCGCAGCTCGGTGAAATACGCCGCCTGACCTTCAGGCGTTGTAGTGAAACGACGGCGATCCGGCAGCTCTGCGACGTTGTTCACCACGCTGTCGCACCCTGGTTCGCTGTCCAGCCTCCACGGGTATCCTGTCTCGGCGACTATCAGGTCCTTGTTGAAGCGTGTCGCGAGGATGTTGAGGCTTCTGCTGAACCCGGCCAGGGACCCGCTCCAGAACGGGTAATAGGTGACGCCGATAATGTCGAAGGGCATACCGTTCGCTTCGACCTTAGCCAGGAAATCCGAAGCAGACTCGTCGGCTGCGTGGGTGTGGATCATGATCTTCGGCGGTTGGCCCCCGCTGCCAGCCAGCACACCGGCGACCCCCGCCTGATAGAGGTCGGCGAACCCTTCCCAGTACTCTCCCCACGACAGCTGGGTCTTGCCCCACGACCACAGCATGCCGTCAGACACCTCGTTTCCCACCTGGACGATTCCTACCGGGGTGCCCTGTTCAGCGAAGGCACTCACAACGCCCTTGGAATACGCATGCACAGTGCTTTCCAGCTCCTCCTTGCCCAGGTCTTCCCAGGCGGCCGGAAGCTTCTGGGCGTTCTGGTCTGCCCAGGTGTCAGAGTAGTGAAGATTGAGAAGGATTCCCATTCCAGCATCTGTCGCCCGCTGGGCCAGGGTGAGCGCCGCAGCAAGGTCGCTGGTTCCCGGTTCGGGGTCCACCCACAAACGGATCCGGGAGTAGTTGACTCCGTTGTTGCTCATGATCTGCTCGATCGGCAACGCCTCCCCGTTGTCGTTGACCTGGTTGCCGACCGCTTCTTCCTGCAGGGTAAACGACATGTCGGCGCCGACGATACGAAGTTCGGAAGTCACAGGTTTCTCCCAGGTGATCGAGACGATCGAACCTGCCGACACAACGGTGAGTACGACGGCTACGAATGGCCGCCACCAGTTCCAACTGCCCATTTCAGTGCTTTCCTCGACCATCACGGTTACTCATCCGATGAGTGCCATTAGATAGGCAGGATATTGGATGACCGCCACCAACACCAGTGCTGCGGTCCCGACGGCGAGGGCTACCGACTCCGCGGCGGTCATTCGCAATGCCGCGAGAAAGGGCACCGCTGCTGATCGGGCGGATTCGAGCGCATGGAGGACCGGGACGGCTACCGCCACGATCGCATAGCTGATCGCGCCCACCAGGCACAGAAAGATGTAGCCGTACGCGTTGGTGGTGGCCTCTCCCACCAACGCTGCTCCCGCGAACAGTGCAGCCACCAGACAATAGGGAAGGATCAATGTCGGCCGGATTTGCTCCATCCCCTCGCCCGATTTCGGTGTCACCCGGAAGGTGATTGACCGCGGCCGGACCTTCTGGACCACGGCCGACCAGACACCGAGAGCGATGTAAGGCCACCTGGCAAAGCAATAGATCCAGTTTTCCCAGCTGACGAGTGGCGAATCCGCGGGGCGGAGCATCCCCCGCCGGCGCAGGAAGAACACGATGGCCAGCATGCAGAGGCCCAGAACCAACCAACGGGCGAGGAACTCGAAGTAGTTCACGTTGACCCAGGGAAGACCGGTGACCGCGGCAATCATCGGCAGGCCGAGCCCGGCCACGGTCGTGGCCGAGAGCAGCGGATAGTAGGACAAGGCAAAAAGAAACCGGGCACGAAGGGCCCACGGCAGTCTGCCGAGATGCGAAGGGACCAGGTCAAGGAATAACGTCATCAGACTCCGCGACCATTGGAACTCCTGGGTGATCATCGCCGCGAAGGTCCTCGGTCCCTCCCCATGCGCTTCGGCCGATTCGGCGAATACAGATCTCCACCCTGCTGACGTCAGCAGGAACGAGGTGGAGAAATCCTCGGCCAGTTCCGGCCCGATGCCGCCGATCTCCTGCAAGGCTGCTGTTCGAACTGTGTAGTGGGATCCGATACACGATGGCGCAAGGCCATCCGAGTGTCCCAGCTGAACCGGTCCATGGAAGGTTGCCTCGCGATGGAGCCTGCCCCGCGCTGACCAGGACTGGCCAGCATTTGAGTCGTTGATGCTCGGGGCGGCGACGTACCCCACGGCCGGGTCTGCGAAAGGACGGACCATCTCCGTCAGGTAGGTTACCGCCGGGACGTGGTCGCAATCGAGCTGGGCTACCACGTCATAGTTTCGGTACCCGTAGCAGTCATAGAAGTAGGCGAGGTTTCCTTCTTTGCATTTGGTGCGGCGGGGCCATTCCGGATTGTGATAGTCGGCCACTCCAAAGCGGCTGGAAACCCGTACCCCGTTCGCGGTGCACCATTGGATGCTCTCGGGGGTGGGACGCTCGTCGCACAACCACACATCGTAGGAGTGCGGAAAGTCCTGAGACTGCATTGCCTGAAGCGTGGCCCTCGCGAGGTCCCACGGCTCAGACGGCGCCTTCGTCACGATAAAGGCGATCCGTAGTGGCGGTACCTCCTGATCCGACCGGAATCGCCTGAGCCGGTTGGCGAGGATGAGGAAATAGGTAGGCAGGTAGGTCAGGTAGAAGAGCAGCACGGAATTGATCACCAGGCCGAACCATCCGACGACATGCCCCGGCTGCAACCACCACACCCAGAACGAGGCGAAAGCGGCGACCCAGCACACGGTCAGGGCTGCAACCACTGCGGCATCCCTTCGTGGCAGTGCTGCAACATGGGCTCCGGCTTCCATGGATCGCAGTGGGGCGCGGCGTCTGCCAAAGGTGGGACCGGAAGCAGCGATCGTGAGGGTGGTTGTAGCCGTTGAATCCGTCACAGCTTTTCCCCGTAGCCGTGGGGGTTCTTCTCCTGGAACCGCCACATGTCAGCACACATGTCACTGAGTGGACGTTTGGCACGCCAGCCCAACTCTTCTTCCGCCAGTACCGGTGATGCCACCAGCTCAGCGACGTCCCCTGGCCTGCGGTCGACGAATCGGTAGGGAATCCGTCGCCCGCTTTGGAGTTCGAATTCTTTCACCAGTTCCAGGACCGAGGTCCCGGTCCCGGTTCCCAGGTTGTACCGGCGAAACCCCGGTCTGCGTCTTTCCTCCAGGGCGAGCCGGTGGCCTTCAACGACGTCGAGGACATGGATGTAGTCGCGGACTGCGGTGCCGTCTGCGGTCGGATAATCGGATCCCAGAATTTTCACCTCGGATAGTCGGCCCGTTGCTACCTGGGCCAGGAATGGAAAGATATTGGAGGGGACTCCCAGCGGGTCCTCGCCAAGAACACCCGAGGGATGAGCCCCCGCCGGGTTGAAGTACCGGAGAGCTGTGACCGACCAGTCGTCGTAGCGGTTACAGAGATCTTCGAGGATCAGCTCGCACATCCACTTGCTTCGGGCATATGGGTTGGTGGGCCTGGCCGGCGACTCTTCAGTGATAGGCCGAAGGTCGGTATCTCCATAGATGGAGCAGGATGAAGAAAAGACGAGGTCCCGGATCCCTGCGGCGTGGGCAACAGTGATCAGGGAAATCAGGCCCGACACATTGTTCTGGTAGTAGTCAATCGGCCGCTGCATAGAATCACCCACAGCTTTGTGAGCGGCGAAGTGAATGACTACATCGATGGGGTGGGCTGTGAAAATGCTCTCCAGCTCTGCCGTGTCGGAGACATCCGCCGTGTGGAAGGAAAGGTTCCCTCCTCCCAGCTGCCGGATCCGATCCATGACCACTTCGTGGCTGTTGATGAGGTTGTCGATCACCACCACGTCGAAGCCACTATCGAGGAGGTCGCGGCAGCAATGGCTGCCAATGAAACCAGCCCCTCCCGTCACCAGCGCGGTGCGGGTCATGGCTGCACCTTGATGGGATGCATCGGCTCACCCTGTGGGTGTACCGCTGGCACCGGTTCGCCTATCCAAATGTCCACTGTTCTTCCTCCGTTTTGTGAGCAGCATTGCGGCTTCCCCAGCCGCTCGGCAATGCGAACGCCCCAACGATCGGGCGTGGATCGATCAGGCTGAAATGGCCACCGAGGTGGCGGCGAGATTGGTACCTTCAAACTGGGACCCGGCTAGCGCTTCAGCCGCATCGGCGACCTCATGAGGGTGAGCACTGAAATAGGCAACAGTCCGTCCGATGCCGTCAGAGGTGCTCATTTCTGGACGCCATCCCAGCACCCTGGTCGCCAAGGTGATGTCGGGACACCTCTGCAACGGATCATCAGTTGGCAGCTGGTGGAACTCGATTGGTGAGCTGGAGCCGGTGACGTCAAGGATGGTGGTGGCCAGGTCGAGGATCGTCTTCTCCGCCGGATTTCCCAGATTGACTGGGCCGGATTCCGAACTGTCAATCATCAGGATGAGTCCACGAATGAGATCGTCCACGTAGCAGAAGCTCCGGGTCTGGGTTCCCTGACCGTATATCGTCAAAGGTGCACCATTCAGCGCCTGCACAATGAAGCTGGAGACCACCCTGCCATCTGTCGCGCGCATGCCTGGGCCGAACGTGTTGAAGATGCGCACCACCCCGACGTTCACCCCGCGGGAACGGGCGTAAGCCATCGACAGTGCTTCGCTGAAGCGTTTGGCCTCGTCGTACACACTCCTTGGGCCGACCGGGTTGACGTTCCCACAGTATTGCTCAGTCTGTGGATGGATCAGCGGGTTGCCGTAGACCTCGCTGGTTGAGGTGAGAAGGAAGCGAGCCGATTTCCGTTCGGCAAGCAGCAAGGCGTTTTCGGTTCCCCGGCTGCCGACTGCGAGGGTCTGCAGCGGCAACCGGTGGTAGTCGGGCGGCGACGCCGGACTTGCCAAATGCGCGACGACATCAAGCTTCCCCGGACAGGAGAGTCTTTTGCTGACATCACCGTGCACGAGTGTGAAGTTCGGGTGCTTCACATGTCGCGCAATATTGCTTAACCGCCCCGTCGAAAAGTCGTCGACGCAGACTACTGAATCCCCGCGCATCAACAACGCCCAGCTGAGATGTGACCCGAGAAATCCTGCACCACCTGTTATCAACACCCTCATGGTGTCCCTCGATTTCGCTTGCTTGAAGACCCCACACCACAGAGATTGCTGGTGTGCCTGTACTGCTTCAAGCTACGTTCAGGGCCGCGGGTAATCACCAGTAGCGGATACTCAGGTTTATAACTCTGATACTTGGGATGTCCCACGTGGGCAGTTTCCGGTCCGATAGGTTTATGGCGCTGTACCGGTCCAGACCTTCTTCCGTGGTTGGTAGGTTTGCTCTCCTCCGAGCGCGATCACAAACTGGTTGCCGACCCGTTGCACGATTGCACCCTGCAGTGGCACTGGCAGCGGAGATAACAGCGACCAGGAGTTCTGTGTCGGGTTGTAGGCCGTGACCTGCCCGGTGGGCTGAAAATCGTCGACCTGGCCTCCGGCCATAACGATGCGACCGTCCGAGACAAACGTTGCGGCCTCCAGATGGCTCTTCGCTGTTGGCAGGTCAGCAAGTTTTGTCCACTTGTCGGTTCCCGGATCGTAGACGTGCGCGTCCTTTTGCTGCACGTGATGCACATCGTGGCCGTGTTCGCCACCGAGAATGTAGATCTTCCCCGCAATAAGCGCGCTGCTCATATGGTCCTTGGGATTGGGGAGGGGTGCTGCCGTGGCCCACGCCCCGGTACTCATGTTGTAAACGAAGTGATCGCCTACATTCGTGACCCGGTCGGCTGGATTTCCGCTGATGTAATGGAGCTTTCCGGCAGACGCTTCCAGGACGCCTGCACCCCGAGCCTGTGGAAGATGGGTGAGGATCATCCAACTGTTGTTCTGCGGGTCGTACCGATAAACCCGATCGCTGACTTCCTGAGTGGGGTTGTGGTTGACGTCAATGTCCCCCCGGAAGCCGCCACCCAAGTAAATGAATCTCCCATCGTTGGAAATGCCCTGATGGCTTTCCGCGGCCCCTTCGGGGAGGTTTCCGAGATCGACCCAGGTTCCTGTGGCCGGCTCGTAGCTCGAGTACCCCCGGATCACGTCGAAGTTCCCGTCGAACCCGCCGAAACGGTAGATCTTGCCGCCCACCGTCGTAGCGGCTGTTTCGAAGATGGCGGTTGGTGCGTCAGGTTGTTCGGACCATGTTTCTGGCCACCAGCCAGCTGGTTGGGGGGTGGTGCCGGTTGGGTAGACCACTTCGATCGCCGAGATCTTCGGCTGATCGACCGACGCCGTGAAGTCAAGGGTCAGAGCACCGTCCGTCACAGTCTGTGAGAGGGTTTTTACCGTAGCGGTCATCGCCCCCACCTCAGCGAAAAGGTCCAGGTCATCGAGTTCAACCGGCCCGCCCTCGAGGTTCACGTCAAACACCCGCTTACCTACACCGCCCGGACCGCCACCGGTGGCACCATGCCAAATCTCCGCAAAATGCAGCCGGACAGTGAACGTTCCCGACTGGCTGACGGGAATCGTATAGTTGAACGCCCCGCGATTCGTCGTCGCGCTCCGCTCGGTCAGGTACAACGCATCATTGACCGTCCCAGCGATCGCCGTCACTTTAGGGTTGCTGTAGGCCTTACCGCCGCTGAACGACCGATCGGCCGCCCACACCATGCCGCCCACCGTCATCTGAGGTCCGCCCGCATTGATCCGCACCACCTCCGGATCAGCTGGTTGGGGGGTGGTGCCGGTTGGGTAGACCACTTCGATCGCCGAGATCTTCGGCTGATCGACCGACGCCGTGAAGTCAAGGGTCAGAGCACCGTCCGTCACAGTCTGTGAGAGGGTTTTTACCGTAGCGGTCATCGCCCCCACCTCAGCGAAAAGGTCCAGGTCATCGAGTTCAACCGGCCCGCCCTCGAGGTTCACGTCAAACACCCGCTTACCTACACCGCCCGGACCGCCACCGGTGGCACCATGCCAAATCTCCGCAAAATGCAGCCGGACAGTGAACGTTCCCGACTGGCTGACGGGAATCGTATAGTTGAACGCCCCGCGATTCGTCGTCGCGCTCCGCTCGGTCAGGTACAACGCATCATTGACCGTCCCAGCGATCGCCGTCACTTTAGGGTTGCTGTAGGCCTTACCGCCGCTGAACGACCGATCGGCCGCCCACACCATGCCGCCCACCGTCATCTGAGGTCCGCCCGCATTGATCCGCACCACCTCCGGATCAGCGGCAAGGGTTGAGGGTGAGTCGATCGCTGAGGCAGGCAAAAGGAGGATCGCCGCTGCGAGGACCGCAAGGATCCTCAGCACCTTTCGATGCTTCAGTCGGCCCTGTGCGTGCCCCCCTGCTAGTGCTGACTGTTGTTTCACGCGCTTCTCCTTGGTTTAGTTGGGCCTAACAGCTGGACCAGTCGCCGGTTTGATGCCGCGCCGTCTACTGCGGACCGTCCCCCGTCGAAACGGGGATGATTTCGATGGCTGAGATCTTCGCCTGATCCACCGTCGAGGTGAAGTCCAGGTCAAGATTCCCATCCGTTACCGGGACCACCGTCGAGACCACATGGGCCGTCAT